>JABSQL010000262.1 GCA_013215865.1 Candidatus Margulisiibacteriota bacterium | reverse complement strand
CATTATTTTGGCAAAGTTATCCGAAATTTATCCTAATTCAAAAAATTCATTCCAGCTAGCGGGTGTTTATCCAATTCTTTTTTGAGTTTTTTATATTCGATTTCCACATAGTATTTGTATGTGGTACTGATATTTGAATGGCCCATTATCTTTGCAATTTTAAAAGGTGATACTTCTTGCTCAGCCATAAAACTGGCAAATGTTTTCCTTAGACTGTATGGAGATACACTAATGCCATGTTTTTTCCCCAAAGACTTTAGCAAATTGAAAGGTGTATGACGATTCGCGTAGGGAGACACATTTCCCTCTGAGCATTCATTTTCCTTCAGCACATCATGAAGTTTTTCATGTATAGGGATTTTTCTACCTTTTTTCTTTTGATCATCAGAAATCACTTCAATAAAACCTTCTTCTAGGAATACATTATCCCATCTTAATTTCAGGAATTCATTGGGTCTCATTCCTGTAAATACCATCATATAAATATAAAACTTTAAGTTGCTATTTGCATTTTCTAACAGCAATTTCACCTGGTCCAAAGATAACCTGAAAATCTCTTTTGAAAACTCTTTCAAGCTTTCAATAATTGGAATTTCAGATATGTAGCCTCGTTTATTTGCATATTTAAAGAGTTTAGAAAGTTGGGTTAAAGAAATGTTGATGGTTCTATTTGCAAGATTTTCTGTTAGAGAATCTTTTAACAATTCTATATCAGAAAAATCTATCTTTCGAAGTTGCTTGTGTTTGATTGATTTAAAATTCTTCAGCGTCTCTAAAAAAAGAGCATACGTTCTCTCTTGAATGGTTTTTCCGATTTGATTTTTATAATATGGTTTGAATTCCTCTATTAATTGATCCAACGTAATATCCGAAGTTAATGGTTGCTTCATGTCCATATAACGCGCAAGAGATATTTTTGCTTGATTTTTGGATACATCCTGATTCAAAATGCCTAATGACTCAAGGTATTTTCTATCGTATTTTTTCTTGTTTGTTTTACTATCTATGGTTGTATAATTTTCAACGATATAAACATACTTATGCTTTTTCCCAGTCTTCTTATTAACTTTATTTATATACTTAATTGTCGGCAAAGCTGTTCTCCCTAGTGCATTTTATCTCATTCGTGCCATTCCCTCAAATTAACCAGCCTAAATCTCATACACGCAACACTACAAACGCCCCATTTCCCTTAACTTATCAAACACCTCTTCTGCTACTGAATATCGGCTATACAAATATGACTCAAGAAGCATCTCTGATTCTTTCCTGTCCAATTTCATATAATCAATAAGGGCTAACAATTGATTAGGAGATGGATATCTGCCCGTTGTCCAGAAATATACATACTGTCTAGACACCTTTAATCGCTTCGCGAGTTGGGATTGGCTGATCCCCCTAGAATCCAACTGATTTCTTAACAATTTTTTAAATAAGGTATTTCTTTTCATCTCACTATATATTTCCAAGTTTTGTTTACCCTAGAATATTAACTTAACTGGTTTGGTTTGTCCATATTATATTTATAGTATTAAGTATATATGCACAGTATTAACAAACTAATTAGTTTATTACCCATGGATTACTTGCTAGATTTTCTTATGGCACATCTAATAAAAATAAACTTATTATTTTGAAATGGACTTTATATGCTTGTGCTGGCTTCTCTCATACTGTTTCCAAGCCTTTATTACTTCTGGCTCAGGCATCTCTTTATATTCAAACCCTACGCACTCAAATGCCTCTCTAGAAGGAATCACCTTGCCATCCTTGACCCATATTACTTTTATATAGCCATATGCCACTATTTCTCTATTACTTTCGAATATATGCTCAAAATAAAGGGATGTTCTATCCCAATATATCAATCTCGATTTAACCTCAAATATCTGAAATCTTTTTATAGGTCTCACATATCGTATACACTGGGCACCGATGACCGGGAACCACTTATGTCTACGGGCATAAAAAAAATGACCTGTCCTGATCATAATGTGGAGCCGACACGACTCCATAAATGTCATATAACGCGCATTATTTAAATGACCAACATCTGCCTCAAAAAACCCGACACGAAACTTTAAGGAAATACTTTCTTTTGAAATATCTTCGACCCTCTTATATGGCTTTAGAAATATTGATTTTATAAATACGCAAATTAATCTAAGCCAAATCATCATTTAATTCTCTTGATAACTTCATTTCTAGATGGTCCACTTTTTCGTTTGCTCCCCATGTTTTATATGCTTCAATCGCCTTTTGCATATAGTCCACACCTGACTCTTTCATATTCCCTTTAAAAAAATACTTTGCCTTTAGCTCATATGCAAGTGCAAGGTTTTGCTGATATCCATTTTCTTTTGCAGATGAAATTCCTGCATCATAGAGCCAAACAGTATTTTTCTTAGACCTGTTTCGAATTCTGTTAAATTCCGCTTTCACCAAACTATACTTGTGATCATGATTACTTGGACAGGAAGAGGCCCATTTTTTTAATTTCCACAGATTCTTTATTATTCTGGCCTTACACTTCATTTTCTGAATTGGATTCAAGGTTGAATATAGAGCACACAAATTGAGTGAGTCATAAAAATATTGGTCCACAACTTGAATAAAACCCAGTGAGTTCTCTACCAACTTCCTTGCTTCTATCGCCATTTTGTTCGCTTCATCAAACTTCTCAAACAAATAATAAAGCTGAAGCTTGGAGATAAAATACCAATGATAAGGTACAACATCATCACCTTCTAGAAACTTTTGCAGGTCTTCATCTTCATTGAATTCTTCGTCTTTATACTCAAATGTTACTTTCTCAATCAGCTGATCGCACATTTTTGAAATGAGCAATATTGCGTTGGATGAGGCACCATACTGAATTCTGTCCACCATACTTACATATTTTCGACATTTATCCCTAACATCTGATAAATGATCTCCTTTGGAAAATAAAAGGTATGAGATCCCATTCAAGGAATAAGAGGAAAAAATATAATCTCCTAACACCAATCCTTTTTCATAGGCATCCTCAAGATATTGAATACAGGTATCTGCATGGTTTACCCAGTGATTAATCATGGCTCCAAATATCATGAGAATTTTGGCACTGTCTTTGTGCCTGCCATCATTCTGAATCAAACCCAAGGACAATTTTCCAAACTCATGGCCTAATTTGTGATTGTCAAACGATCCACATAAGATCAGTCCGTAAGTCGCAAGCGCATACGGTGTATTGGGCCCTATACCATGATCCAATGTATATCTAATCAATTTATTAACAAACAAATACAGTAAATTTTTATCTACAAAATATGCTGGTGCGGTAGAGTGGCCAATAATATCTGATATCGCCACAACCGTCTTATCTGTCATAGCTTGAAGACTAGGGATATTTTCAACTTTAAACCGGTTCAATTTTTGAGATAAAATTAAGTGGTGGTACAAAATGTAAGGGATGCCAATTTTTTCAGGGATTTTCACTTTCATCTTATTTAATTCCACCCTACTCAACACAATTGATTCAAAATCCATATCATTTTGGGATAATAGATTGATCTTTCTACATATTATCTGTGTCTTTAACTCGATAGACTCCACTTTAGATTCAAGATATTTAAACGAAGATTCTGATTGCTCATACTGTTTGCAACGGTATTCCATTTCCGCCTTCAACAAGTAAAAATCCATCATAAATTCCTTGTATTTAGTCCAAAATTCTTCTTCTTCGCATTTCTCCCCTTGCAATAAATAGTT
>JABSQL010000261.1 GCA_013215865.1 Candidatus Margulisiibacteriota bacterium | reverse complement strand
TAATTACAATACAGACTTCCCTCATCAATCCCTGGCTTACAATACGCCCTCTCAAGCCATGGCTAACTACTTTTTGCAGGAGGTGCCTATGTCCTGATTTTCTCTCTTCTTTTTTACTTGCTTAACTGGGGGCATTACATATGATTTATGTCAACACATATTTTAAATTCAATAATGTAAAGAAAATATGAGATAGATTCTCCTAAAAAATAAAATTAATTCACATCCCGTGGTAGTAATTTTTGAGCAGCTTTGATAGTCTAATCAGTACACTCTTTTTAGAGAGTAACAATAAGGCATAGGAGGCGATCATGTTCGGATCTACAGAAATTATTGTGATTGCATTGGTCATATTTATCTTATTTGGTGCTGCGGCCATTCCAAAATTCGCGAAATCTTTGGGGCAAGCTAAAGCAGAGTTTGAGAAAGGCATAAAGAAGGAAGACATAAAGAAGAAAGACACGATCAAAAGGGACAACAAGCAGAGTTAAACGGTGTTTTCAGATGCATTTAAGCAGCCGCTATCACTGTATCAGGTAGGATTAAAGAGACAATCTATCTCACACATAGGGGTGCTGTCATTTTTTTGCCAACAGCAAGAAAAATTAAGCACCTTAATTTCTCAATATTTACACCCAAATGAAGTGAAGCGGGCAGCTCAGTATACCAACGACAGGCGAAAGCAAAGCTATATATTGGGGCGAGTTGCGTCGAAGCTATCTGCCTTGCAGTATTTTAATAGCCATTCACCAAAATTCATTGAAATAAAGTCCGGAATATTTAACCAACCAATGATCGAATATAAGGGATTTTCATCCCCTGAATTAAGTATTTCTCACACCAATAGTGTATCAACAGCAATGATATCTCCCGCAGGGCATTTGTCTGGAATTGACCTAGAGAAAGTCTCTTCATCCAAAGAAAATGCCATTTTGAGTCAATTAACCCCTGAAGAAACACAAATCGTCCGTTCCTCTACTTCCATGACGTTTTCGGAGAGGTTGGCAATGATCTGGGTCATTAAAGAAGCATTGTCAAAAACCCTTAAGTGCGGCCTCATGACACCATTTAAAGTGTTAGAAACAAAAGATCTACGTTTCACTTCCAACGCTTCCGAAACGATATTCCGAAATTTTTCTCAATATAAAGGATATTCCTGGTTTATTAAACCCTACGCTTTCGGGATGGTAGTCCCCAAAAACACAGAGATCAATATTCAGAAAATTATGTAAGAATTTTTTTGATGAGGCCTGTTAATACTCGCCCAGGTCCAACCTCTATAAATTCTGGATCAGCCTGAGTGGCCAACGTTTCGATGATTTCAACCCATTTAACAGGGCCAGTCAACTGGTTGGATATATTTTCTATCGCCGTTTCCTTGGTATAGGGGATTGCTGATACATTGGCATATACGGTTACTTTGGGAGCTTCAAATGAAAACTGAGATATATAAGATAGAAATGCTTCCTGTGCTTCTTTCATATACCGGGAATGAAAGGCGCCACTGACTTTAAGCGGAATATACAGCTTTGCACCCGCTTCTTTAAAAAGAGGCTCTGCATCGATGATATCTTTTTTTGGTCCAGATAAAACGATTTGTTGAGGTGAATTAATATTTGCGATATCTATCGAAAGAAGATGCTTTTCAGACACCACATCTTTAACACGTTCAAGGGTTAGGCCAATAATTGCAGCCATACCACCACCCGTTATGTCGCCCATAAGCTGCCCACGTTTTTGAACAATTTTAAGGCCCGTTTCAAAATCAAACACTTTAGCAGCCAATAATGCGTTAAACTCCCCAAGGCTGTGACCTGCAATAAAATCAGGAACCATGCCGTCGTCTTCACGCATAGTAAGGTAAGTCAGGGCATTCACCACAAAAAGAGCCGGTTGTGTGTATACGGTATCGTTTAATTTTTCAACGGGCCCTTCAAGACATAGCGATTTTATAGAATATCCCAAGATGTCATCTGCTTTCTCTATGAGGTTTTTATACCGTTCAAATAAAGCATCACCCATTCCCAACTTTTGAGATCCTTGTCCGGGGAAAATAATTATTTTTGACATAGCCTATTCTACCAGAGACAAAAGGGATTGTTCAAAGGGTGCATATTGTGATTCAGGGATGGATATGTCAGAGAGGAGTTGCTGATATAGTCCATACCCCTTTTGAAGCCAGCGTTTCGTATCGCTTTCTCGAATGGTTGAGACTATGCCTGCTATTTCAGCGTAGCCAGGTTGTCCAGATACATACATATCTGTTCTAACGCCTTTATTTCGAAGTGCAATATAAATGTCAACAGTGCCAAGACTTCGATTGATGGTGATGATGTTAATGCGGTTATCTGGATGAATATTATAGAAGTGCTGAAGAGTAGACTGTAGAAATTCCTGAATATAACTGTAACCTTGATAACGTTTATGCGGGGAAGATGGCTTGAATTGGAATTTAAAAACCGGCAAGGGTAAATCCAATCTTTCAAGAATACATGTGGTATCTCCTAAAGAGATAGAATGTGAATAGAGGCTAGGTGTGACCGACAGGGGAAGTTGTTTCAGCGTCGTAAATATTTGAAAATGAAAGTGCCAAGGGTTGGTGGCTCCAGCACCTTCACCATTTTGAATAATCCAATAATTGGGGAGGATATCCAATAGGTGCAAATTTGTTGAAAAATCAATCGATTGCCCACGGTGTTCATGGCTTGCGACTGTGAAGTGATGAGGGAATATAGGAGACGGGTTGGGGTAGAAATGAAAAAGACGATTATTGAGGTTCTTGGAGACCCACTTTTCGTTGGGCCATTGATACTGGATATTGTCTTGGCACAAAAAGCAAGGAACCCCATCTTTGTAGGGTATGGTATGTATCGGGTTTGGGTTCTGTTTCTCTGCAATGCCTCTTTTAGCGCGCGCAGGATTGAATTGGAGGTGAAAAAAATGGGTGTTTTGGGTGTTGGGGATAACTTGTAGGGAGCGAACCTGTTTGACGATGGTGGGAGAGATAAATCCCTCTTCAACTTGTTCGCTATATAGTTTTTCTAAGGAAGTGGATAAATCAGAGTTATCTTTTTTCATGTACCCTTAATTTGGCACTTTTAGATCTAGAATTTTGTCTGATTTCATATTGCGTTGGCGAGATAACCCCTTTAAACACGGGGGTGAAGATGTCTTTGTGTTCTTTAAAGTACCGTTTGACTATTCGGTCTTCGGTTGAATGAAAAGAAATAATAGCCACTCTTCCTTTAGAGTGAAGCAGAGATGGAAGGGAGGTAAGGAAAAGTTTTAAATGTTCAAGTTCGCTATTCACCTCTATTCTCAACGCCTGAAACACTCGGGTAACGGTTTGAATGTATTGCTTGCGTTTATTTCGAAAAAAGAAGCTGCTCTTTACTACCTCTACCAAATCAGGGACACGTTTAAATGGGTTTTTGGCTCTTCTCTCTATAATGTTTGACACCAAACGATTACAGTTGTGTAAATCAGAGTATGATGAAAACATATCTTCAAGATCATTTTTTTGGTAAGTATTTAGAATAATGGCAGCCGTAAGCTCATTTGTCTTAGTCATTCTCATATCCAAAGGTTCCTCCACTTGGAAGCTGAATCCACGGCCAGAATGATCAAGCTGAAAGGATGACATTCCGAGGTCTACAACAATTTTTGTAACCGCCTTATGCCCCATTAATTCTAGGAAGTGCGAAGCCTGGGAGAAATTACCATCATATATTGTAAGCCTAGGGTCACTTATCTCTTCAAGGCAATAAGAAATAGCCGTTCGATCCCTATCACACCCAATCAGAGTGCCTTGAGGGCCTAATTTCTTTAAAATTTCACGTGAATGACCACCATAACCGATGGTGCCATCAAGAACAATGTCAGAGTCGTTTAAACATAAGTTTTCTAAAAGCTCTGACTTTAAAACGGATCTATGCATGACACTATTTTAGCATAAAAAATTAGGGTCTGCCAAAATTAGAAAAATGTGGTATAATATTGCTTGTTTTGTTTTCTGGTCTATAAATGGCAGTGGTTCCCATTCGTTGAACAGAAAATATAAAATACAACAAGATCCGAGGTGGGTACATGAAAAAATACACATTATACCAAGCGTCGAAATATTCAAAAATATCTCGTTACAAACTTGAACAAGCAATAAAGGAAGGCCTTCTTAAATGTGTGGAAGGCAAGAGAAATATAAAGTGCTTTATATTTGAAGATGAGTTAAATGGGTTTATAAAGGCTCATGGTGATCAGTATGTAAAAGAGTCAAACTCCCGAAATAAACCATTGGTTTATGCAGAGGACTTTGTCTTAAAAGATACTCACGTTAAAATAATTGAAGAAAAAAATCGTGTGATAGATGTATTGGAGTATCAAAATAGAAGAATCTTACCTTTACTAGATCGATCAGACAAGGAAAAATCTGATTTAGTTAAGGAGCATCATGATAAGTTAAAAGAAGTTCGTTCCGTTGCTTTTGAGGCTTTGAAAATCGCGTCTACTTTTAGTAAAAAAGATGGCGAAAATCTTGTAAAGCGATTAATGCAAATTTTGTAATAATAGGAATTTAATAAAAAGAATCACACTATTGGTGGGGGGGCGGCTTTCTTCCATCTATGTTTTTAGAATAGTTCCTGAAGATTTCGGTTCAGAATATCTTCCAGGTTATTGATTCCCCCCTTTTCGTTTTTCAGAGGGTTTATTCTCTGACTTTGGTTTTCCAATATTTTCATTTCATTAATAAATAGTGTGTTGAAATTTTCGAGGATACCTAATCGTGAATCGAATTGATCATCAATGGACAATGAATGTGAAGATAAAATGTGTTGTATATCCGTTGATTGACGGTTAACAATGCCAGTGAGCTCAGATAATAATTCTTTTTTATACCCTTGAATACGTTTGATCAGCACATGTTGAAGCCCTTTGGATAATCTTGTATCTAGATTTGATGAAATGTTTATTTCAGGCGATTCCATTGTTCCTGAAAAAGCGATATTGATTTGAATGGATGATAATTGGTTTAAGATGGATAAAATGATGGACTCTACACTTGCACTTTCTACACCTGTTCCAAGAAAAGACAATTCTCTCAGTTGTATGGAAATGTTACCAGAGAGCTGATCATCAACAAGAGACAATGTACCTTTTACACCAGCGACTGCACGCGATAAAGAAAGGGAAATGTCATTGTTATGGTATACATTTGTAGGGGGTAGGGGGTAGTCATTAAATGCGGCCTTAAAGGTTTCTCTTTGAGGTTTATTTCGATGATCTGCCCAAATATTTACAGAGTATGATGTTGTTGGTTTTATAAATCCTTTTCCTTTGATTAAAACTCGGGTTGGTTTGAGACTCAACGTTTGATTTGAGGATATATGGTCTATTTGACCACTGAGTCTTTTAGATTGAGATTTTCCAGACAATGTAATTGACTTTATCCAAAATGTTGGCAATGCGTTTTCTTTTTGGAAATAGATAGTAGTACCGTTCATGTGGTCTTTTTGTTCTTTTTTATGGGACTGTGGAAATGCGTGTCGGGCAAGTTTAATGACAGCAAACCCTTGGTCTAGGCGCTTCCTTACTAGGGGCTCTATAAACATATTTCCAATGTTGTCTGTTTGAAGGTTCCCAAGGTTTAAAAGAGCAGATATTGCCTGGAAATCAGCTTGTTTGATGCGGTCTAGATCCTTGATTGAGTTGGAAAATGCAGCCACCTCTTTCTGAAAAGTGCTTATTTGAGAGCTCAAATCGTTTTGTATAGTCGTGATTTGCGTTTGAATCGATGCAATATCTTGAAGAGAAGATTGTAGTCTTGGTAAATCTTCTATCGTATTAAATTCCAGAGCAGACATTGAAGCGAGGGAGTCCTCAAACCCT
>JABSQL010000260.1 GCA_013215865.1 Candidatus Margulisiibacteriota bacterium | reverse complement strand
TTCCGACATGATATTAAATGGATGTCTCTATCTTGGGCTGGCTTTTTCCATTCTTCTCACCATTAATGTAATCCCGTTTATCAGTCTCTTGGGTATTTGGATTATCTATATTTCTTTTCTGAACACAAGCCGGGTATTTCTCTCTTTTCAATGGGATATTTTCTTTGTGGAAATCGGTTTTTTGGCCCTGCTTTGGTCACCCAGACATATTCTCAAAGAAAAATCACAGAAACCCTCTATTATTTTATTATGGCTTCTTCGTATATTGTTATTTCGATTTTTTCTGGGTTCAGGCTTGGTAAAACTCCTCAGCAATGAACCCGCTTGGCGTGATTTAACCGCGCTAACATATCACTACCTCACCCAACCCCTGCCCCTGGTCACAAGCTGGTTTATGCACCATTTACCGCTGTGGTTCCATCGCATGTCTGGGGCTATTGTACTTGTCATTGAATGCATCTTTGTGTTCTTTATTTTCTTCCCAAAGAGAATCCGATTAATCGGCTTTGGGGCGCTTGTGGGATTACAAGTTCTCATATTCTTTACGGGAAATTATGGCTTTTTCAACTTACTTTCAATCGTACTTTGCATCATTCTACTGGATGATAAAACCATTCAAACCCTTACCCCTGGTTTCCTAGAGAATATGTATCCCAAACAGGCCGATTCGCTTCCTCAAAAACCAGCCTCTACCTTAAACCCTCTGGTTAGTATCTTGATGATATTTTTATGTTTCAGCTTTATATACCTTTCTATGGCGAAGGAACTGCAGCGGTTCGGGTATTTTCAAAAGTCTTCGCTCACTACCAAAACTTTATCTTATTTGAGACCGTATCACATCATTAACAGATATGGGCCTTTTTCAGTCATGACCAAGAAACGAATCGAAATCAGTTTTGAAGGCAGTCAGGATGGGGTCACTTGGAAGGCATATGGTTTCAAGTGGAAGCCGCAACATGGCTTCACTTCACCCAAATGGGTACAGCCTCATCACCCACGTCTTGATTGGCAAATGTGGTTTGTACCATTCGGAAAACCCTATCAGAGCCCATGGGTGATCCATACCATGAAACGTCTCTTGGAAGGGTCTCAATCGGTACTTGATCTATTTAAATACAACCCGTTTCCAGGAAAACCACCCACCTATATACGGGCTGTTGCGCATCAATATGATTTCACAGAACCTGAGACTAAAAAGATTACCGGTGATTGGTGGAGCATGACGCCTATTGGGGTTTATGTTGAACCTATTTCCCTTAGAAGATAGAATGGGGCCATGAAATACACTCGACCCCGTGGAACCAAAGATATATTACCTTCAGAAATTGGCATTTGGCAGCACATTGAATCTGTATCTCGATCTATTTTTCAACTATATAACTATGAAGAAATTCGCACCCCTATATTCGAATCTACAGAATTATTTGCCAAAAATATTGGTAATGCCACAGATATCGTGGAAAAAGAAATGTATACCTTCGAAGACAAAGGAGGGCGCAAAATCACTCTCAGACCAGAGGGCACGGCACCCATTGTCCGGTCTTATATCCAGAACTCTTTACATAAAACTGAAAAAGTATCCAAATTATATTACATGGGACCTATGTTTCGATATGAACGCCCTCAAGCCGGTCGGTTTAGACAATTTCATCAAATCGGTGTTGAAAACCTGGGGACATCCAGCCCTATTTCAGACGCTGAAGTCATTGCATTGGGGATCCAAATTTTTGATGAACTGGGCTTAAACAAATTATCTGTATCGATTAATTCTGTGGGATGCCCTGTGTGCCGACCTGTTATTGAGGAAAGATTGAAGCAGTTTTTAAGTAGTAATTTAGACTCTCTGTGTACAGATTGCAATCGACGTTTCAATCAACAACCCCTTAGAATCCTAGATTGTAAAAATAAAAAATGTACGACCTACTTTTCTGGCTTGCCAGATATCAGCTCTTCTCTATGTCAGGAATGTAATGACCACTTTAGCGCTGTGCAAGTATACTTGGATTTACTGGGGATCAAATTCACCATTAACCCCACTCTTGTAAGAGGCTTAGAATACTACACCCGCACCACTTTTGAAATCGTTTCTGATCAATTGGGGGCCCAAAACGCGGTTTGCGGTGGTGGTCGGTATGATCATCTTGTTAAAAACAATGGCGGCCCGAGTACGCCCGCTGTAGGCTTTGCATTTGGCGTTGAACGAACCATTATGGTTTTAAAAGAAATCCAGGAATTTGTACCCATTTCCAGAAATATTGATCTTTACTTAATCCCGTTAGGGCAACCACAACGAAATAAATGTTTTATCATCCTTCAAAAATTGAGAAAGGCAGGTGTCATTTGTGAAATGGGTTATGATAACTCTTCCTTAAAATCTCACATGAAACAGGCCAATCGGTTATCGTCAAAACATGTGCTGATCTATGGGGAGGATGAAGCTGAGAAAAAACGGGCCATTCTTAAAAACATGAAAACAGGCAAACAAAAACGCATTAAAACCAGACAAATCATCGGGGCTCTCAAGCATGAATTCAAAGTTTAGAACCCATCTAGCTGTAGAAACGGCAGAACTTTCGATAAACACATCCATTACTGTGTCGGGGTGGGTTCATAAAATTCGTGACCTGGGTCAACTGCTCTTTATCGACCTTCGAGATCGTTCTGGGCTCATTCAAATCATGTGCAATACGTCAGATGTGCTCAAAAAAGCCCAAACCTGTCGAAATGAATGGGTCATTCAAGTATCTGGTACGATACAACCCCGAGAAGCGCAAAATATCAACGAAAACCTGCCAACTGGTGAAATTGAACTTCAAGCAACCTCATTAACGGTTTTAAATACATCAGAAGTCCCCATATTCAGTATTTTTGAAGATCAAGATGTGGACGAAAATCTTCGTCTCCAATATCGATACTTAGACCTCCGAAAACCCAAAAATGCAGCTATTTTGAAGAAAAGGCACCTCATTACCACTGCGATAAGAGAATATCTGGTTAAAAATGAGTATCTGGATATTGAAACACCTTTACTTACCAAAAGCACCCCAGAAGGTGCCAGAGACTTTTTGGTTCCTTCACGACTGCATCCCCACCATTTTTATGCCCTTCCTCAATCACCCCAACTATTCAAACAACTGCTCATGATGTCCGGGTTTGACCGCTACTTTCAAATTGTAAAATGCTTCCGAGATGAAGACATGCGGGCTGACAGGCAACCTGAATTTACTCAGGTGGATATTGAAGCCGCTTTTGTAAAACCAGAAGATATCATGTCCCTGACAAACGGTCTGTTGAAAACGGCGTTTGAAGCCGTCGGTCTCACTATTCAGATCGATATACCCATCATGACATACCAAGAGGCGATGTCTCAGTATGGAACAGACAGACCGGACCTTAGGTTTGATCTTAAATTGCAGGACATCACCCATTTATGTCTTGATATCCCTTTCAAAATATTTAGCTCCATTGCCTCTAAAAACGGCCTCATTAAAGGATTTAAAGTCCCGAAAGGCGTCGACCATTTATCGCGTAAGGTTTGTGACGAATTGGGCGAGATCGTGAAACCACTCGGATTTCCTGGTATCAGTTGGATACATTTTAAAGAAGATTCTGTGTCTTCTCCGATTGCTAAATTTCTATCCCCCGAATGGATTCAAGAGGTCAAAACTCTATTTGGTGCAGCTACTGGAGATACCATCTTATTATTGGCTCATGAATCTCATAAACCCGTACATGAAGGCTTATCCAGGCTTCGGTTGCATTTGGGTGAGATGTTGAATCTTATCAGCACTGAAAACAAACTGGTTTGGATCACCCAATTCCCTTTATTTGATATAGACAGTGATGGGCAGCTGACATCTATGCACCACCCGTTTACAGCACCCCACCCTGACCATATTTCAATTCTAAAAACAAACCCACTCGAGACCGATTCTCTCGCCTATGATATCGTGTTGAATGGAACAGAGTTAGGCGGAGGTAGCATTCGAATTCATGATGCCCATTTGCAACAACAAATATTTGAATTATTGACTCTAACCCCGACTCAAATCAACGATCAGTT
>JABSQL010000026.1 GCA_013215865.1 Candidatus Margulisiibacteriota bacterium | reverse complement strand
TTTTCTTATTTTTCTTACTTGCTTTTCTGGCTTTTTGGGCCGATCTTTTTGCCGCATTCTCTGCCCGTTTTCGTTCAGAACGCCCGGCTGCCTCTCCCCGAGCTTCATTTCTTAGTTCTTCTCGTTCTTCATCTTCATACGCTTCTTGCCTTGCCTTGTATCTCTTCAAATTGACACGATTCATCTGCAATGTACCCAGTCCCATCACCAAATAGTTTAGTGCATCATATGCGTTATCAATGTGGGGTCTAGTGGTATAGGCAGCCACCGCATAGGCTGGATTAAAATCTATTTCTCGATAGTAGCCTCTATTATTGGGGTCACTGTGTCTGTAGCGCTTGACATCAATATGTTCTTTGAATCTAGTATAACTGTTTTTACCTGACGCCCAATAAGCCCCACCTGGAGAATTGTAGTTGCCATTTGAATCATATATATTTTTCTCATGAAAATACATAAACTGATTACGATCCCTCCTAAGTGCATTAACCCAAGATACAGATCTCTTACCCCCATCTCTAAGAGAATTCATTTCACCATCAAACCCTGGATAAATATGAAGACCTGAGACACCTAAATTCTTAATCCACCCGGCCTCTGTATACCCATTTGCAAGAATATATTGGTCATATCCCATTGAATTTTCTCTGCCAATTTCAGCATAACCAGCATTCCAACTGGAATGGGGAAGAAAGTCAAACTCGATCATATCAAGGGTGATCGATTGGTTAACATGGTTATAATGAGATGCTTTTGTAATCGGTACTCTGAGTTTATTTTCAATCACTTTACTGATAAAGTCATTTGCATCATAATTTGCTGTAAAGAGGTCTCGATTCCATTTGTTATCCCAATGTCGATTCCAGAATAATTCAACGGTGGGTGCCAACATATTAACCACTTTGAGAAGTTTCATATTTGTATCGTTATCTTCAAAAAACTTTCCTTCTACCAATGCTGCAGCCACCTTATAGAGGTTTCCCATTTTTTTGCGTACAATATCTGACGTTTTGGTGTCCGTTCGTGTAAAGTAAGCGTTATAGTAGTCTTTGAATTTAGAAAATAATTTCCCTTCTTTACTGTCTGAATCTACCCCCTCCGGCATGACAGGTTTTCCATCTCTAGGCCATATAGACTTTAGGCCATTATTGTCATTCTTCAAATAGTGGTCAATGGCCGTTACTGTGGCTTTTTGGAACATGGCATTTTCATTGGCTTCTGTTGTCATTCTTTTACTTGTTGTCGTTGCCCCATATTCACCCATACCATCCAAAATATTCATCATTTCATGATCCATCTTAAAAATCAGACTATTAAAATATGAATTTTCATAGGATTGTTTCCTTAGTACATTCCAATACCAATCTTTAGCACCTGCAGCCTGGGCCATCATTTTTATCCGAAGCCTTGCTCTTTCTTCTCGGGAATATTCTTCATATAATTTTCCTGTTGACTTATCATTCAAAGGTGCGGCAAGATCTTCTACTTTTGATCCGTGGAAATGCTTGAGAGCCTCTAAACCACGCCGCTTACTCTCTACCATTGATTTGGCAAAATAGTAGAACCTGTCACCCATCAGTCTATGCCAATAGGGGCTTTCAGCTACAGCATCAGGAATAACGGTGTTGGTCGCATTTAAATGGTTTGGATTATTAATATCAAGTTTATTATAGGCATAACCTTTTTTCCCAGGTCTTACCTCAAGGGCCCATTTTGCCCAGGCACCTGAATTAATGATCTCGAAATAGTTGGGGGCTTGGGATTGTTTATGCTTCCCATCAGGGGTAAGGCCCCAAGATTTGATGGATGTGTTTTGATGAACTGTATTCTGTCCCCCACCTCTAACCTTGCCTGAAATTGATTCGCCTTGTACTTTACGCCATCCCGTTTGTAATTGATCTCCAAGCTGTTTATAGTCTTCTTTATGTGAATCTGCATGAAATAGGTCTGTTTCGTATCCAATTCTGGCATCTTTCATGGCAATGACTTGCCTGCTGATATGACCCAGTTGACTTTGCATGGTTCTCCAGTCATTACCATCTGTTACCTGAAATGCGGACATATATTGGTCTGAAACACCGTAGTCCCATTGAGACCGGCGTTTCTCATGGGTCGCAAAATGGTTCCAGGTATTTTGAAAATTCAACCTTCCTTCGGATCCACTAAACCCCCCCGATAAGCCCCCAAACATATTCACATTCTTTAGAGAGCCATGAAAGTCACCACCCACCCAACCACCTGCAAATGAACCGGAAGAAGATCTATGGGTAGAGCTATAGCGACGCTCTTTATCGTCAAAAGCATCAGATCTATGCGGGTCCATTCTATCATGCATACTCTCCTTTATGACGTTTCCCGTATAACCTGTTTTTTCTGCATAATACTCCATCGGCGCCCACCAAGCACGGTTATTCGCCTTAATCCCTTGATATCCTTCATTTTTATCAAATTTAGTGGAATCACTCGCTAGCCAAGCGACACGCTCGGGAGATAAGAATTTGAGTAGTTCAAGGCCAAAATTCATGGCCCGTGCTTGCGCCTTCACAGAATTTGGATCATCATTTCGTGACTGTCTAAATTCAATATCTGGCTTCACAAACGGCATCAATGGAAGTGGCCGAAATGGCTTTGTAGTCATGTATAATTGCCCCCTTATACAAATTTACGTATATTTATTGTTAATAGGTTATAAAGTTTCTCTCCATACCTATATATACCCTAATAACGGTCTTTTTATGCATAATCTTGTAATGATATTTCTTAATATAATATGTTCACTATCTGAACAAGTTAGATATCTTTCAAACGTTGGGGGACTTCTTTTGAAAATGACGTTGCTTGTGACAATACCGTATATCCAATTTCGAGCAACAAATTCACCTCCATATTTTTCAGAGCATTTATATTCGCAAGCTCTTCAGACAGTTGCTTTAAATTATGCATATGGTCTTGGTACTCTAAAAGGACGGTTTCCACTAATTCTTTCTGGATATTGGTTAATGAAGGCGCGGCCTTGATTCTATCTAAACTATTTCCGACGGGATCTAAATCTGCAAGATATTTCTGAGTAAGGTCTTGTAGCTGCTGACACAACTCTTTCTTATCTTCAAGAAGCTTTGAGTCCATTAATTAAATTGGGATACACTTTGTATAAAGCTCTGAAGTATTCGATTGACCATGGTCAACATACCCTGCACCGCATTATACCCTCTTTGGAGCTGAGTGCCCTCAATAGACACTTCTGCTGGGTCTACATTTGATGCCTCTACAAACCCGCCAAATACCTCTCCAAACTTGGCTTCACCACTCACACCAAAACCTGAGACCGGTCCAGATATAGGAGATTCCACATATGAATCTCCAGAGGCTGACCTTAATCCATTTGGGTTTGCGAAACGTGCCAAACCCAGCTGGAATAAATCTTCGGTTGGTGGCAATTCACTCTCACCCGAATCAAGAGCCGCCTTTCTTGCTTGATAATTGGTGCGAAGTATCCCCCCGCTTTCAAATCCCAAATCGGTTAAATCAATATTTTCTGGGTCAATTGAAATGGGAACCAACGCACTTTTATCTGCCACCCCGTTCACCATATGATACCCCATCACCTGCCGACCCTGGGTGTCTCGCAGACTTCCGTTACTGTCAAATAGCCAATTACTGGATCTTGTAAATTGCTTCTTTCTAGAGTTTGGGTGTGTGACTACGAACAAACTGGCAACACCCAATATGGCTGCAGATAAACCGGGTTGTTCGACAAGCCCTCCTTGGGTAAAATTATGCCCTCTCACAACGTAGGCTGACCCCTGGTTAAGGGTCACTGAATTACTCCAACCAAATCCGCCATATGAGGAGCCTCCAGGGATGCCCACCGCTCTCGTAAACAACGAACTAAAATCAGCATCTGTTTTTTTATATCCAGCTGTCTGAAAATTTTGAACATCCAGTGTCAAGGTACGAATAGCCTCTGTGTACCCTGTAATAGAATTGGATAAAGAATAGATAATATCTAACATATATACCTCGCTTTCATTCTACCGCATGCACAAACATCGGTCCAACTTCCCTACTACACTGCTTCTGTAATACTGCTGTCCGACAGATACCCCTCCATGGCCAGACCCGGGATAACTAAGTTGTCTGGCAATGGGGTTACTTTTTGAATTCTCTCTATAATTCGCGACAATTCCCGTCTTTTAAGGCGAAGCTTCTGAATGGGTAATTGAGACTGCTCCATTTCCAAAAGATGCAGCTGCTCTTTAACCACATCAAAGACTTTCAGATGGGCATCATCCCTTATTTTATGATACAAAGTCTTGGAAGGCTTTCCACCCAGTTTAATAAGGCGTTTGAGTATATACCTTCGATTTTTCACAATGAGCTTATAGGTTGGGCCCTTTAATTCCGCAAGCGTTGCCTCTTCAATAAAAGAGGCATTTAATTCTTCCAGTAGTTCTGATCGTGCCAATAACTCGCCTTCCTTTTTCATCTGTTTCAACACATTTTCGTCTTGATACCCCAAATTTTTGAGTTGTTTCGCGTAATGGCGGGTCTGGAGATAGGTTGAAATGGTCGACCGGAAACCCGGCTGAAGGGCCTGCTTCATGAAAAGGATTCTAATTTCATCTTCCAGCTGATCCTGGGGACTGAGATACACGGGTTCTTTTTGTTCTCGGCCTCTTTCATCGCCTCTATCATCCGAGTAATCGACAGAGCCGCCTGATTCTGGCGGAACAAAATGTTCCAGCCCCATATGAACAATCATGTTATGCATGGAATTTTTTAAATCGGTGGCATTATATGGGGTCTTAGATTTTTTAATGGCTCGGACCAGTTGATCCAGTTGTTCCGCGCCTTGCTTATTTCCCAATAAAGCCTTGGATAACTGAGCAGAGGCTTCATCAAATAGAAACATTCTGAGCTCTCTTCCTACTTCAGAGCGCAATTTGAACCTAGAATGTTTATAATCCTCTCCTTCCAAATCTGCCCTAAGAGATTTGCCCTTAGTTACGCCCAATAAAGATGAGTCATACAAGAACTGAGTGAGAAGGTGTTTTGAACCCATTCCCGAAAGATACTGTTCAACCATTGACCCCGTTCCAGATAATCCCTGTTTTACCAACTGTTTCCTGAGGTGAGAATACGCTTGTTGAAATACCACTTTTGACATTTTTCCTTCCATTTCCCCGAGTTGCCGGGTGGTAATACCCCCTTGTAACAATCTTTTTTTAGATTTTTCCAATTCCTGTTTTTCTTTTGGGGACTTGGATAACACATAAGCCGCCAAAGAATTGGAATATGAAAAAAGCTCCTTTTCTGCAGCTTTCCGACCCCCTGAAAAAAATTGATACGGTTTGGTTTTTTTCTTGAGTTGTTTTTGCTCCGTAAGATGCTGGGTTGCTGTGTTGGACAAACGTGCTGAGTCTTCACCTTCTACCTTCCCCATAAAATTCGTTACTTCCTTTTTCAGGCCCTTCATTAACTCTGTATCTTCTTGAGCTTCTGACGCCGCTGAAGATGCCAGCGCTGCTGAAGCCTGAAGAAGGTTTTGTTTGGCAGACTTTTATCCTTGTAACAGTTGGGATAGCTGGGTGTCTCCTTTCCGTAGTTCATCACTCCGATCTTTGTCTGCACCATCGGTTTTCTCCACCTCAAGGGCTTTCATTTGGGCGTTGATATTCAGAGAATCTGAACCTGGTTTAAAATTCGAAATAGACATTAGGTATCACTTCCTTTTTCCAAGGCAGATGATATTCTTTTCAGAGATTTTGTCAGAACATCTGCACTTCCTAATTCAGAGGCTTTAAGATAATATTCTTTGGCCTGTTCAAATTGGCCCTGTTTTTCTTCTATGTATCCCAATGCCACGTACTGAAAAAAACCCCTGTATTTGTAATTGAGAGTAAAAAGAAAAGGGTCTTTGGGATTATGATAGGCCACGCTTTTGAGATAGTATTTTTTGGCCTCCTTAATCTTATTTTGAAGCTGATACACACGCCCCCTGATACAATACAATTCTTTATTGAGGGTAGCATATCGCTTTTCCAAGGCATCACAGTAGGACTCAATACGGCGCGTTCTTTTGAGAAATAAAAGCATATTTAATAAATCATGGTATAAAAAGTGTTTTATCTGATCATTCTTACAATATCGAATCGATTTCAAATAACAGGATATTGTTTCTGGGTATTTTTTTAGACCTCTATAATGGGTGCCCAGTTGATACCAAAGATTATAGTCTTTGGCATATGCCTTATCTTTAAGCGCATTTTGAAATACTTTCAGATAAAATTCTTTTTTGTTTATAAATTTCTTATCTTCAGGATAATAATTTCCCCAATGATATATACAAACATCTTTCACGAAAGTAGATTGAGCCAATACATTAACACCCTCTTTGTCCTGGAGTGTCTCATTCACAGGCCGTTGATACCGAAATCCCGCGTCTAAGCAAAATAGCTTTATTCGTCTATTTTGTAAGTCTGACACGTTTAATTCTCCTGGTCTATTTTGATGAATAGCCAGTGCAAACGCTTTACAGTTCGTTTCTTGAACCAAATTATGTAATGCAATAATTGCTTCTAACTCCATATATTCGTCTGCATCTAAGAATAAGACCCAGTCAGACTCTACTTTATCCAAAAGTGCATTACGGGCTTTGGCAAAATTCATGTCCCAGTCATCATATTGAAAAACCGTTGCTCCCTGCGAGTGTAAGTAGTCAATGGTATCATCTGTAGAACCCGTATCTAACACATAGACAGGAATTTTTGCCTTAATAAAGTTCGGCAACGTTTTCTTGAGCATCTCTGATTCATTTTTCACCATCAGCAGTAACGATAACTTCATCTTACACCTCCATGGACATATCAGATTCCAAGTCGTACAGTTTTTTACCTTGATTGACCAAATCCACTTCTTTTTCGATATTTTGGGCATTTTTGAGTTGGCGTTCTAATTTCATTTTTCGGGAATTGGCCCGCTCCAAATACATGTCCACCCGATTTATCTTTTTTTGAACGTCTTCTATGGTTTCACGTTTAGGGTCTGGCTCTCTATACATGATCCTAGAATTCTTTTTATCCATGTGCATAATAATCCCTCTTGAAAATTAAATTTTTCTTTTCTTCCCTCAAATCGTCATAAATCTTAGTGACTTGATCCAATTGTATGGATAATACGCTTGTTTTTGTGTAAACACTTTTTTTTCCAAGGTTAATCATTTGTTTCATCAATTGGCCCCGCACTTCATTGAACGCTTTCAATTTTTTCTTTTCCCGTCCAGCACTAAAAATACCAAATAATTCACTATTATATTCATTTTGTGCAAACTTTTTTTTATTGTCCTCAAACGCCCCCTCTGTTGCTTCTTTTCGAAGGGTATCCAGCTCTTTTGGTGTTAGCCCCAACCGTGATAATAAAAATTGCATCACCCCTGCTTTCAACTGATATAGTTTCGCAAACAGCCAATTATGTGATTTGGTTTCGATAAATACTTTTTTGTAAGATTCCATTAATACATCTTTTCGTTCCGCCAAATCGATTTTTAGTCCCAATATCTGCAATACCTTGGTACCACTGTGTTTCAACCGGGTATATTCTTTTTCCTGAGGGGTTTCTTCGAGTTCAAATGACCCCTTTTTGGATTCTCGCCACTTGAAAGGTTGTGACAGCTGAACTTTGTCTTTGAGGTCCATTTTCACACTGTTTTTTTTCTGTTCTTTTTGTTGATGTTTTTGAGAAATTTCTTTCTTTATCTTTTTATGATAAGGATTCTCTTCAATTTGGTCTGCACCACCGGCACCCACCATATCAATTATTCTATCTTCATGTGCCATGGTTCCCCTCCTTACTTATTTATTTTTCTTCGACCTCGATTTCTTAGTGGCCATTTTTGCAGAATTTTGGCTTGCATTCTCAGCCCTTTTTCTTTCTTGCCTGCCTCTTTGAGCGCTTCTGGCCCTTTCCCTGGCCTCATTTAACATATACTCATCATATTCTTCTTTGTTTCTTCTATACTTCTGTCTTTCCCCTTTTTGTAGATCATCAAACATCATTCCTACTGTCAGTTGGAGAATCTGGTTTCGGGCAAACGCCTGCTCATACGTTGCTACATTTGATAAAAGGGTCACAAATGGGTCAAATGGATGTTGAATCACTTCCATATCATCCTCAATATCATTTAAAGAAATCTCGTTTGCTGGCTTTCCAAATACGGACTGTGATGTATCTAAGAATCCCCTTCTAGAAAATGTCATATCATCATTTTCTTCGCTCATTTGAACAAATCCATCGTATCCTTGGAGTGTGTACTGTGTATGAATGGTTTCTTCGACCAGAGTATCAATGGAATGGGGTAAATAATCAAAAGACAGTCGCTCTAACGAAATCACACCCTCTGGGTTATTAAAATGGGCGCTGTCTGTTGTGGGGACCCGCAGTTTATTGGTTAATATATTCTGGACAATACGCGCTGTGTCCTCCAATGTTTCTTCACCACTTGAATATGGGTCAGAAATACGCCTCGCACCCACTAAATCGTTCTCAATTGGCCAGAAAAGCTCCACAATAGGCGCCAGCTCATTTACGACGCTTATTAACGTCTTTTCAGGAAGATACGCTTCCAGGCCCTGTAAGCGGCCTTTAAGAAGACCCTCAAGGTAACCCGCAGATAATTTATAGAAATTCCCAAGCAGGTTGATGACCTCCTGGGTCGACATTCTTTGAACATCGGCATTTTGGATCTGTTGATAATAGGATTGATATGTCTCAATAAGTCCATTTATAAACGGAGATGCATTCTCTGAAGAAGGCAGGGCCCTCAAATGTGAAGATAATTTGTTTTGAGATTGTATCCAATTGAACAATGTTTTAACACTATGGTCTCGATACAGATCAAATACAGGGTCATTTCCAAAGGCATCTAGGCCCTTCATAATATCGTGGTCATTTTCAAATATTTGTCTATATATCCAGGAATTTTCGGGTGGTACTTGGGATTGAACTTGGGTATACCATTCCAAGGCTCCATCCACTTGAGACTGCATCATGGTTTTTAGCGCTTCCTGTGACATACCATCCGTTTCAGGATCTGGCGATGAAAATTCGCGATGCATATTATATAAACCATGTGTGGGTGTTGGCAGATTCTGAACAGATGATCCATACATATATCGAAGAGATTCTAGTCCCCGACGCTTACTTTCTGTGGCTGCCTTGTTAGCGTAGTATAGGGACTCTGTATCCATTCCTTGCCACAATCCAGATTGCACCATATATCGATAGTTATATATATTATGATTTTCAAGAATGGTTTGTGTACGATTCCAATCCGTTTCGGTCATTGCAAAGGCCGTTTGGTATTGCGAAGATGACGCATAATCCCAATTCTCACGTTCATCGCTTTTTACAAAAGGGTTCCAAATGCTGTCCCGTGTCATATTTTTCGGTACAACATCTCCATCTGTGAATGGCGCTTGTTGCTCTATGAATTTGAACACCTGCATTGCAAAGCCTGTGGTCATTGTATTCGCCCGTTGCGCTGTTTCATCAGAGCTTTCCTTATAGTTCCTTGTTAGTGGAATCATAAGAGGCACGAGTATGGGATAACTTGGTTTTATCATTTATCAAACCTTTATGCATAAATTACCCCCTAGTTGTGTTCTACATCAATTACGATCCTAAGTTACTAAATAATTTTTGCTCCAGACTCTTTGAAAAATTAAATAAATCTGAGGCAAAGGAAGATTGGGTCTGAAGAAACTGAACTTCAGCGGCAAACGCAGTTGTTGAACCAAGAGAAGTCAGGTCCAGTTTTCTGCCATTAATCGTTGCCTTTTTGTCCCCATCCTCATCAAGAAAAGAAGCTAGACCATCAATATGTTCATTGAAATGTAAAAAAACAGTTTGATATTTGCCAACAGGAGGGATAGAAAATGATCCTTTTTGACGGAGTCCTTCATGATTTGTTAAGGTATACTGAAAATTGGTAGCTGTCATTTCAACTGGACCATTCACAAAGGAAAAAAACGGAGATAAAGAATCATCTGAATGTATGTCAAATCCAGATTCTGCTACTTTCCTATCCGTATTATTTGCAAAATCTTCAATATC
>JABSQL010000259.1 GCA_013215865.1 Candidatus Margulisiibacteriota bacterium | reverse complement strand
TTTGTGTTGATGAGACCGACAAATCAGGGAATGATAATAACTCTGGATTGTGGCTGGGATAAAACTGTCCTTGGTGAATGTTTCCTTTGGAAACATTCTACGGATTCTAGGTCAGCTATGGAAACTGGGTCACAACTGGGTCAAAGGGAACTGACCCAGTTCACACCATCAAAACCTTTGTTTTCGATCAATAATCTACCCATATCAAAGGTCAACGACAAACTGGGTCACTGTGTCGCCAATTTCTCAGGGTGATACCCCATTAAAAAATTAATTATATATAGTAGCAGAAAACCTGCGTAATAAGACACACCACCACCTTTTAAACCACCTACCTAAAAGCTTTATCAAACAAAAATCTACGGAGATCACCAATGGATAAAATACTAAAAATGAGAGAAATGTTGAATGATTATTTATTCGACCTTAAACGAAAAGAATATGCTCAAAAGACCATTGTTAGTTATGAAGATGAACTTGAGATGTTTGAAAGGTTCCTTATTCATAAAGATATTGAAGACCTTCGAGAAGTTGATAAGATTTTAATGAACCAATTCAAAGACTATCTTTATAATCAAATCTCTCAATTCAAAAAAAAATATTCTATTAAATCTCAATTCTCTATTCTTTGTAGAGTAAAAGGTTTCTTTAATTATTTAATAGAAGAAGAATTATTAAATAAAAATCCAACTAAATCTTTAAGACTACCAAGAATTGAATACAAAATATCAAGGAGTTTCTTTACTAGAAATGAAATGGATGACTTTCTAAATGCCATTGACACTTCAACCGTTTATGGCTTTCAGGATCGGAGCATGTTTGAGTTGTTGTATTCGACTGGCCTAAGAATGAATGAGCTTGCAGAACTAAAGATAGAGCATATTAATTTTGAAGATAATTTGCTGACTGTGGTTGGTGGAAAGGGAAATAAGGATAGGGTGTGTGTGCTCACTGAGGTAGCTAAACGATACCTTGAAATATATATTGAGGAAGTGAGACCACGGTATCTATATCTTGGGTGTGATTCTGATAGATTATTCCCATCACCGAATGGAATAAAGATTGATGGAAAACATATCCAGGGAAAGATCGCCAGGTATGTGAAGCTTGCAGGAATGGATAAATATTTAACGTGCCACAGTATAAGACGAAGTTTTGCCACTCACCTACTTGATGAAGGGATAGATGTACGGTTCATAGGTGAGTTGCTTGGGCATGTGAGCATCAATACGACCCTTAGATACCTAAAGTTATCAGCCAAGAGTCTGCGTGATGTATTGATCGAGCATCACCCAAGAGAAAAGAAGTTAGCGGATACAGAGATATCTTTTAAAAGAAAGAGAAAACGAAAGGCGAGTTAAGTATGGAATTATCAATAGTAAAGAATGAGTTTATCAACGTTCTGAGGACAGATAACTATGCTGACTCAAGTATCAAGCATTATCAAAAGAAGCTGGATTTATTCATCGAGTTTTTGAAAAAGTTCTTTAAGGTAGCCCACTGTGAACAATTAG
>JABSQL010000258.1 GCA_013215865.1 Candidatus Margulisiibacteriota bacterium | reverse complement strand
CCCATGCTCTAGCATGTGACCAATCTGTTATTCTGGCATGGTTATCATGCATTATCGCCATATGGTTTTGACACGATTCAGCCGGTATCATGGCAGGCGAGGTTCATGGTGCCGGGTGAGGTCCAGGTGACCGTCTTTTTCCCCAAATATGAGACATATAAAGAGGTTCATCATCTGATACCGCCTTTGAAGGACATATCTGAGCCTTATACTTTGGTAAGTTTTGATCATTTTTCGCCCAATTTGATGTACTATGCAAGCCATAATGTTGCGTTTGTATATTCGTTGGAAGATGTTTTAGCCTTGAAAAGATCCACGCCTCATGATGTGTACATGGTGTATCCAAAAGATAAATTAAAGCAGTTGGCAGAAAGAATTACCTTCATTCCCTTATCTGAATCTTATTCGAAGGTATTGGTTAGGCTGTAACGGTGGGTATATATGGGTCAATGGGTAATGGGGCTTCCCCTGTAGCGAAATAGTTCTTCCAAGCATCATCCTGATATTTACTTTTCACTTTATCCGAGAACGAGGGACTGATGGAACCCAAAGACAGTTTCCGGATATGTCCAAGCTGATAAATTTCTTCTGCGCTGAGTTGATTTTCGATGTAGGCTGTGGGTAATGGAAGATGGGATGGGTATCCTATGTAAGGATGATGTTTATCTCTTAAAAATTCCCGCGTATGGCGGCTATATTGTGTCAGTTTGGGAGATGGCTTAAAGTCCCTGGTACGTTTTCGCCGATTTTCTGATATTTTTTCTTGACGTTCTTTGTTTCTTTTTGAGTTATATTGAAGCGCCTTGTAGATGAGATAGAAAAAGATGTAGCCAGATATTACCGAAAGAAAACCCAAAACAATTTTTTGAATGAGTGAGGGTGCTTTTGATTCACTGCTGATACTATCATTATCAGAGCTCCAAACACTCTGTACATCATCTTCAACATCCTCAACCCCAATATCACTTTTTTCCTCGGGGATCGGCTGCTCGGAAATTCGAAGGCTATCTTCTTCAATAGTATCGTAAGAAGGGCTTTGAACGGGGCTAACTGTTGCGGGGCTTGCATAAGTGCTTTCACCCTTTTCATAAATGACAGATAGTGCATCAATTTCTGATTGCGATTGTACAGTAACAGATTCAGCTTCACTGTGATTCTGCATAACGGGATTAGAAGGGCTTTCTACATCGGTTTCATTGCTTCCTGCTGAATCTGAGTCTTGAGATGAGCTATCCTTTTCTTCTTCATCCTCAGTCCTTGGAGAAATCGGTGAAAAGGTGTCTGATGGCGTGGGTGAGGGGGGGCTTTTTTCATCTTTATATTTTTGCACAATTTTCAGAATCTCACTTTTAGACCATAACTTTAACATTTCGGATCTGGACCTTGATTTAGATGATTCTGACCAAGAATTTTCAGGTGAGTCTTCATCTATTTGGAATGGACCATGAACAGATTGGATATACTTCCTTACCATTCTCTCTTCAAGGTCGGTTGAAATAATAGAATTGGGATGAAACCCGCCATACAAGGTACGAAGCAACTCGAATAATGATTCACTGTCATTGCACAATTTATGCATCTCGGAGAATATGCCATCCTCTGTTTGTTGTTTTTGAATGTCTTGTATGTAACCCTCCACTTTCTCAGAAAAAAAGTCTCTATATCCATTCTGTTTAGAATATAAGTCTATCAAAATTTTCATTAAGGCACACAATTCATTATAAACCCCTCTCATAAAAAATTTCTGATCGTCCTCAGTAAATGTCTGTATATTTTTCGATAACCATACCAGAAAATTATCATCATCACTTCGACAAGACCCAGAAGCCGATGTGTCACTCTTGTATGGAGATTCAGAATTTGTAGAACCCAAAGAGTCTATGGAAATTCTTCTGCTGACAAGTACGTCATCTCGAATGTCACTGATAGATGACTTACGCCCATCAAGATGCCTATAACGAAAGTCTTCATTGGAACGCAAAGATAAGATTTTAGTCAGCATGGGTTCAAAATGAAGCTGGATACGTTACTACAGAAAATCTTCTTTGTCTCAGTTGCTGAATTTGATCTGATGCCAATTGTGATTCAATCATCGAGAATCGTTTACTAGGAGTTGTTTGGTAATTGGGGTAAAAAATATCACCTCTGTGGTTTAAAAAGTATCGTCTCTGGGGGTTTCTATCGGGCTTCAATGTGGGTCGGAAGTATGCCGCTTTTTTTGCTCTTTTCGCTTCAATCGTTGCCTTTCTTTCTCGATTTTGTTGCCTTTCATACTGTATATATCTGTATACTAAGTAAATGATTAACCCTGGAATGATTCCTGTAAAAAAAGTAGCGGCACTCATTCCAATTTTTGCAGCACTCACATTTGCTTTTCCCAGTACCTTCTTCCGTGTATCTTTATGTGACTCTTCTGAACTTGAAATAGACATGTCTGAGTTTTCAGAAATGGAATGATCTGTGGTATCAGAAATAGACATTCTTGAAATAGAACCGCTTGAATTGGCAGGAGAATATGAAATATATTCGACATCATCGCTGTCGCTATTGCTTTCATCCATATAAACTGAACAGGGTTCTGAGCTGGTTTCCCATCCGCTCGAATCGTCTGTTTCAATGGGTTCCTCTTTACGTTCATTTGGGTTTGGGCGATTTGCCTGTTCCTCATCAAAGCCCGTAATAGAATTAATTCTTTCTATAGAGGGCCTTAGAAATCCCATAATCGTTCCTTCCTCATCTATCATGGTGGATTCTCTTCTATCATTTGGTTCTCGAATGATTTGAGGTGGACTGTGTTTATAGGGAGAATTCGCATTATCTTGGTCAGATTGCGCATTCACCTTTATCTGTATTTTCTCTCGTTTGGGTTTTGGTTGTTGTTTTTTAGGTTTAACAGGTTCTTGTTGTCGTTCTTTTTCGCAACAGGTTTGATACAACTGATAGATGCGGTCATTCATGGGAAACCGATCTGGTACTACTCTATACACTGACTGTAACAGAGCAGGAAACGTACGACTGCTAGGGACACGATTCAACGTCAATTGAATAGTCCCATCTACTGAAATAGACTCTTCAATATCAGGTTTAATGAGCATCAATTCTTTTAATCGTTTAAGGGGTCCTTGTGTCTTGAATAAGACATTTTCTTCATTTCTTTCAACAATACCCAATACGTACAGTTTGACATCTTTTTTAATTTGGTTTTTGACAGGAGTTCCAAATTGGTGGTAAACCGTTCCCGCCCAATGCAGAAAATGAGGCCAATTTTTAATCTCATAATGGTTTTTTTGTGGCGTGGTTGGTTTTGAAGATTCAATCACCGAAGGTGGCGATGGTGGCGTTACTGGATTTTGGTTAAATCTATGATGGCAATTCGGGCATTGAATCGATCCATTTTCTATTTGAGCAGATACAATTTTATAACATGAAGGCATAATACTCTTCTCCCGTCGTTGACCCCCAATATTAAAAAATGAAATCTATTGTGAATGAAAGCAACTCTGTTTGAATGTCGTGTATGCTATGTGTACATGTGTCAGTAATTTCTATAATGCATTTTACCAAAACTAAGAAGTAAAAAACAACTTCTAAAAAATAAAAACCCATATTAGGCACAGCTCCAGCCATGCTAAAAATAGCCAAAAGTTAACGTTAACTATGCATGTAAAAATGCATTGACATAACTATAGAAGCTTTTGTAATATGCTTGTATCAAACGTTTAACGAGGCACGGACGGGCTACCGTGAAAGGAGGAAACAAACAATAACCCGATAATAATCAAATTTACTCCCAGAGGAGGTGGCGTGGAATGACCGAAAATCACCCCAACGCCGTGTGTAAAGGTTCACCAAAACCTCCACACAAGCAGAATTTTAGCAGAAGTATAGACATACATCTAGGCAAATTAAAAAACCTTGTAGAACAATACGAGCAAGGAATACGGACCCTAGATGGGCTATATGATGATTCATTCCCACCATTCAGAAATAAGAAAGAGGCTGTAGATTTTGGTCGCAGTGCTGGTTGCTTGGATATACTTAGGGTATTAAACCTGTGGTTATATCTTGAGCGTCAGCAAAAACAGGTTCAATTCAGGGACCATGAAAAAAGGCTACGCCTTTCTGATGAAAAACCCAGTCAGTATGAGATACTGCTGTTATCAACTCAGATTGAACAGTGTAGATATTCCATCAAGGCGTATGAGACACGGTTTCTAGTTTCAGAAGAAAAGAATTCTGATACCATGTTGTTCGATGAGACTTTTGACAGCTGGTATGATGAGGAGGCAACTATAGAAGAAATCTAAGAAGCATGTTTGAGAAGGGCGGATGGTTCTGTTGATGGACCGCCGCTCTTTTTTAAGAATTTGGAAAAATGTATAAATCAGAAATGGAGATAAAGTAAGCATGTCAAATATAGAAATAACAAAAAATTATTTTAGCCGATTAGAAGGCATTAAATATAATATGGATGGAGTGGAATGTTGGTATGCTAGGGATTTAGCACAGATCTTAGGCTATCCGCATTGGCAAAAATTCATAAATATCTTAGATAAAGCTATCATCGCTTGCAAAAATAGCGGATATACATCTAATGATCATTTTAACCAACTGGTTAAAATGATCAATATTGGAAAAGGAGGTAAGCGAAAAATAAAGGACTATGTCCTTACTCGTTATGCTTGTTATCTTATTGCTCAAAATGGAGATCCCAATAAAACAGAAATTGCATTTTCACAAGCTTATTTTGCAGTACAAACAAGAAAATTTGAAATTATTTTAGAAAGAATGGAGCAGTTGAATAGAATAAAAGCAAGAAATAAATTAAAAGAAACCGAGAAATATTTGAGCGAAGTAATGTACCAGCGAGGAATCAACGAAAAAGGGTTTGCTAGAATTCGTAGTAAAGGTGATCAAGCTTTATTTGGAGGAAAAAATACTCAACAATTAAAAAAATATCTCAATATACCCAAACATAGACCTTTAGCTGATTTTGCTGATGCTGTTATTATAAAAGGTAAGGACTTTGCAGCCTCATTAACGACCCACAACCTGGAAAACAAAAATATTTTAGGTGAGAATAAAATATCGAACGAACATATTACCAATAATAAATCTGTCCGAAAAACCATGTTAGATCGTGGAATTATTCCTGAAGAATTACCGCCTAAAGAGGACATCAAGAAAATTGAGAGAAATATTTTAAAAGAGGAAAAGAAATTAAATTGAAGATATTTGATTTAATGTACAGTATAGTATACAATATTAAGTATTGTGATAACTATAATTAACATTAAAAATGAGAAAGCGACCGTATCCTATACCTGTTAAGCGGGCCTTATTGAAGCTGGGTCAGGATATTTGCGATGCAAGGAGGCGGCGGCGAATTCCCATGGCACTGATGGCAGAGCGTGCCTTTATCAGCCGCACAACACTGACAAAAGTGGAACGGGGAAACGGATCCGTGTCTCTGGGGATTTATGCCACCGTATTATTCATCCTTGGTATGATTTCACGTCTGTACGAACTGGCTGATGTAGATCATGATTTACTAGGTAAGCAATTATCTGAAGAACAACTGCCACAACGCATACATCTTCCACGGCGTAAACATGAATGAAAAAGGGGACGCTCCCGTAAAAGGCGATATACCGCTAACAATATTATCAAAGAAGTGAAGTCTGCCGTCTCTAATTGGCGTAAAGTTGCTGTTCAAATGGGTATAAAAAAGCAAGAAATAAGCCGCATGGCCTCTGCTTTCGAACTTCTAGAATTATAGAAAATATTCAGGCAATATTTGCTTTTCAGTGAGTAGTTTCTTGCTTCTTTTGACAGCTTCATCTGCTGATATGTCACTTTCAAATTGTGCATCAACAGGAAATTTGTTCAACATACACTCCCCAACATTAATCACCATAATATCATTTGGTTCATTTAGCTTTTTAAGAATTTGGGCTTCATAATCATCCAGCTCCGGAATGTTCGTAATGAAAATCAGGCCAGAATCAGTAAAGATAT
>JABSQL010000257.1 GCA_013215865.1 Candidatus Margulisiibacteriota bacterium | reverse complement strand
GTAGCTCAGTTGAATAGAGCAACGCTCTTCTAAAGCGTAGGTCGAAGGTTTGAATCCTTCCTGGGTCACTCGTTGTGATGTCTTTTTCTGTGACAGTTAGAGCACAGTAAAATGCATTTGTCGAGTTCTTCTTTGATTTTTTCCCAAGACCTTAGTCTAAGTTTGTTCCAAGAAACATCTTTTTCTTTTGGGTCAAGGTGGTGAAAGTCAAATATAACATATGGTTCTTCTGGGTGTGATGCAGGGCAATCCTGGCATTTGCATCCTTTGTATTCGATGGCTTGCATTTTTCTGTCTATCCATCTTTGTGTGCAATATTTGTTGAAGCATTGTTTGCAAGAGCTTGCACCGTTTTTTCTATCTGATTGTGTGTAGAATTCGCTTAATAGTTTTTCTTCTTTACAATCACTACATTTTTTATTTTCCATATCCATAAATATGGATAGAAAAATAAATTCTAACCAATATGTATTTTTATTACCATCCCAGGTTCGAATCCTGGACGGGTCACTAAATAACTGTTGAAGATAAACAGATGATAGCCGTGTCTCTGATGCAAAGGCGGTAGCTCCGAGGGGTGAAAATAATCTAATCCCACTATCATTAGCACAAGCCAAGAATTGTGTCGTTTATTGGATAGTGAACGTAGATAGGTTAAGTCCAGTCACTCACTCCACTTGGGGCAGTTATTTTTAATTTTTAAACTAAAAAGTTATGATGGTAGGTACAAAAAAAGGACTAAAAGTTAAAGATTTCGGCAAATTTAATGCCCAAGACAATCTTGACCCTTTTACATTTAAAGGTCAAGTTGAGGTTGAAAAGGGTAAGTGGGAACACGCTGAATGGCTTCAAGATGGAAGTTGCAAAACTCACGAAGGAGATGATTTCTTTATCGGGAGAACAAAGCATATTCCGACAACTCATGATGACATATTTAATATGAGCAAAGATGAAAAACTTGAAAGAGCTTTTTTCTTTGTTGAAGGTAAATCTTATGATTGCTGGAAAGAATATGGAAAAAAAGAAGGTGTTGACTGGAAGCAAGATAACTCTGGATTTATGGAGACCATCTCAACTCTATATAGAAAGGTTGGAAGAAGATATGAGCCATTCCCAGTTAATATTGCTTATTCGTTTGCAGTTATCAATGGTGTTTACGTTTGCTTTTATGATTCTCCATCATTAGTTAGTGACTGGGGGAAGATTGAAGAGCATGTAACACAATATGCTGGACAATATGATTCAGGTTCAAGGAGAGCAATGGTTAACCAAGATAACTTCCATAACTGCTTTCATTATTGCGAGAAAAATCACTAATGGAGAAAATTGAGTTCATAGTATCAGAGTGGGGTTTTCACTCATTGTTCGACAACTTCGAAGACGCAAAGAAATATTGCGCTGACAATAAGTTGTTTGAAGAAGGGGAAGGTATGCTTTGGATTGATGGCACAAGTAAAGAGGTGTTGGAGAAGTTCATGGCTGAAAATGAAATCGACCATGATAACATGAACTTCAAGGTTGATGATGAACCTCACAACTGGAGATGGTGTAGCATTGATGAAAAGTGGGAAGATTCCACTGAGATGGAGGAGAATGGAGAAGAAGACTTCCAGGAGAAAAAAGAAGTGAGGAAAGAGCTCATTGAAAAGAAATACGGAATCAAGGTTGACCTTGATATAAGGATAATTAAGAGCAACGACAGCTAAGCAATTAGCCTGGGAGTCAAATCCCGTGTCGGGAGGGTGGTGCAATATTCATAGACACCATGGCCTGTAAAGACACGAGTTGAAAAGGGAAAAGAGTACTTAAGTACAAGTACCTTAGTAGAATGCAGGTATGAAACCCTGCCTCTCCACACTATTTTAAAAGGCATCAAATTAATTTTTGATGCCTTTTTTAGAACATTATTGTTTTTGAATCGTATAAGAATCGACTAAAACAAAAATTGATGTCTCGAAATTCAAAAACATTCGATATATCCGAAATCAATAAGCACACCAAAAACGTGGCGATACAAGGCCAGTTCGAATTTGGTTTACTTAAGACTTTGGTACATAAAACTGACGAATCTCAAATGAGTCGTCATTGTCTTGTTGTCGGCTATCAAGCCATCTCAGATGGATATAGCTCTGAAGAAAGATATATTGTGATTGAGAATTCAGTTCTCAACAGACACACCAGCAAGAAAAATGTTAAGGTCAATTACGTCAAGAAAACGATAATAGAAAGAGACTTTAAAGAAACTTCAGCAAGACCAAGCAATGGAATACTAAGGTAT
>JABSQL010000256.1 GCA_013215865.1 Candidatus Margulisiibacteriota bacterium | reverse complement strand
GGTAACACCACACACATACATACTCACCTGTCCTTTAACCTGTTCTATAAAAGCCTCTTTTTTTCGGCTTAAGGTATTGTAAAGAACGATACTCATTCTGAGAACGACTCAGGAAATTTGTGTGACTGTACATCTTTCTTGAATTGCGTTATTGCCTGCTTCATGTCCTTGAATATAGTTGCATAGGTTTTAACAAAATTAGGTACACCTCCAACCGTCATCCCCAGTAAATCCTGTGTCACTAACACCTGACCATCACAGTCCGGACCCGCTCCAATACCTATTGTTGGAATCTGGAGGGAATCTGTAATGGCCTTAGCTACTTTGTACGAACAAAGCTCTAAAACAACCGCAAATGCCCCCGCTTCCTGAACTTTCTCAGCCAATTCCAAAAGCTGCGCCTCGGCCTCACTGGTTTTACCCTGGATCCGATATCCACCTATTTGATATACAGATTGTGGTGTAAATCCAATATGGGCCATTACAGGAATACCAATTTTCACCAATTCTTTTACTATTTCCACTTGTCCCAAGCCAATTTCAACTTTAACGGCCTGGGCACCGGCCTCTTTTAAAAATCGTCCCGCATTTCGCCGAGCTGTTTCCATAGATTCCTGATAACTCATAAAGGGCATATCTCCAATAACGATCGCGCTCTGAACCGCCTTTGAAACCACTTTAGTGTGATAAATCATGTCATCCATCGAAACGGGCAAGGTCGTATCGTGACCGGCAAATACACTTCCCAACGTGTCACCTACCAACACGATATCAACACCCACTTCATCTAAAAGACGTGCAACAATAAAGTCATATGCGGTTAGCATAATGATTTTACTTCCTGATGTTTTTTTTGCCTTTATATGTTGTGGAGTATTCATTGTACAGAAAATAATTACCCTTCTTTTTTCTTAAACATGTTTGATAGCCATCTTTTAGGAGATACATATTCTTCTTCTTTATCGGAATATAAATTAAATAACCGTGTTTCCAATGCTTCTCGATTCAAGAAACGGGTCAAATTGCCCACCTCCGCCATGGAAATAACACCTGTTTCTTCAGATATTACAATGACAATGGCGTCTGAAATTTCAGTCAGTCCAATCGCTGCTCTATGACGGGTTCCCAGTCGACGATCTACAATTCGAGAATCTGTTAAAGGCAGCAAACAGCCTGCGGCTAACACTTGATTCCCTTTTATAATCACTGCACCGTCATGCGTAGGGGTATTGGGCCAGAACAGATTCGTTAATAACTCAAATGATACACTTCCATCAATTTGAATGCCTGATTCCACATATTCTCTGAGATTGGTGGTAAGCTGAATCACTATCAATGCCCCTATTTTTTCTTTTGATAATGTGTCAACAGATTTGAGCAAATGCTTAATAATAGCCGCTTCTTGAATATCTTTTGAAAATCTTGCGCCAAATAAACGTCCCCGACCCATTAGATCTAATATACGTCGCAGCTCAGGTTGAAATACAATGATAAAAAATAGAATAAGTATCGTTGCAAGTTTTTCCAATAACCAATTCAAGGTATTAAAGTCAAATACACGTGCGCAAATAATAATACTCAATATGACGAGTAACCCACGGATCAGATTTACAGACTGTGTACTCTTCACCCATATTAATATTTGGTATATCACTAAAAACACCAATATAACATCTAAAACTGCAGAGCCATCAAAGTGAATTTGAGCAAGCCAAGGGAACTGGTTTACCATCTGTCATTCCTCAGGATATCTGTATAAGTTTCCCGTTCTACAAGAATGTGTGAACCCCCTTTTTTCACCATTATCATTGCAGGCTTACAATATCGATTATAATTGGATGACATTGAATAATTATATGCCCCGGTTCCAAAAACAACCAAAACATCACCTTCGTTGACAAGGGGTAACGGAATACTTTTTCCTAAAAAATCTCCTGACTCACAAAACTTTCCCTCAATATGATAAGTGGACCCTTCGGCTTCCAAGGCTTTTGTCGCTATTTTGAATGTATATGATGATTGATACATTACTGGCCTAGGGTTATCGGACATTCCCCCATCCACAAAAATATGAGATGGGCTTCCAGGTTCTTTTTTAATCGTACCAACGGTATACAATGTAAGCCCAGCTTGACCCACTAAAGAGCGACCGGGTTCAATGATGAGTTTGGGTGGTGCTAAACCGTAGGATTTAACGGCCGTGTTCAACCGTTTTACAACACGTGTCATTACTTCTTCAATTTTAGGAGGGTCATCCTCTTCTACGTATTGGATACCAATACCCCCCCCCAGAT
>JABSQL010000255.1 GCA_013215865.1 Candidatus Margulisiibacteriota bacterium | reverse complement strand
TGGGCCTACCCTCTGTTGTTGCCAATGCGACGGTGAGATTATCGATCGTCATCCAAAATATTTCTGCCATCACTGGATTCTATAGAAAAGGGGTGTCATATCCTAAATTCAGCTTGTATTTAGGGCTTATCGCTTCTGTGGGGTCTATTATTGGCACAAAAATGGCCTTGGATATTTCAGGGAGCATGTTTAACCATATTTTGGCCGTTGTCATGGTCGTTATTTTGGTTCTTATTCTTTGGAATCCAGTGAGGCGGTATCGCAAAGAAGGGGTGCCGGTAGGTAGACGGCCGCTTATTTTAAGTGGGATTTGCTTCTTTTTCTTGGGTATATACGGTGGTTTTATGCATGCGGGAATTGGCTTTCTCATCATAGCGGTTTTGTCGATCGTTAATGGATTTGATTTGGTTAAAAGCAATTGTATTAAAGTAACGGTGGCCTTGATTTTTAATATTCCAGCTATATATATATTTGCGATGGAAGGAAAAATAAACTGGGCGTTTGCCTTGTTTTTGTCATTGGGAACGGCTTCTGGTGCTTGGGTGGGGAGTCACTGGAGTGTGAATAACGGTGAGATATGGATTCGACGTTTACTGATAACCGCGGTCATTGTATTTTCGATTAAATTATTGGGCGGGTTTAATTGGCTCTTTCAGATGTTCTATTGACTCACATGAATTGTGAGTTGAGTTGATAAGAGTTGATTATTATTAATATTGACTCATATTGACTCATGAGTTAATATTGAGTTGATAGGAGATTGAGATAATGATTTATCCAGATGAAGAGTCGACAACGATAGAATTCAAAGAAAAAATAACGAAGAAACTGCACCCGCAACTATTGAGAGAGTTGGTGGCATTCAGCAACCTATATGGAGGAAGGTTGATAGTAGGTGTAACAGACAAGAGGGAAGTGGTGGGTGTGGGGGAAGATACTGCGCAAGAGCTGATGGAATATATTCCATCAATGGTGTACGAGGCATGTTTTCCAGCCATTATTCCCCATGTGTATGTCCAGCGTATGGAAAATCTGTTGGTGATTAACATTGAAGTATCATCTGGATCTCAAAAACCATATTTTGTGAAATCTGAGGGACTGAATAAAGGAACCTATGTGCGGGTTGGACGTAGTGCCATGAAAGCAAATGAAACAATGATTCAAGAATTGCAGTTAAAGTCCAGAGGATTATCATTTGATGCACTTCCTATTTATAGTTTAGAATCAAATGATATTAACGAAGAAAAAGTAATGGCCTTTCTCAAGATGCGCCCCCAGAAATATCAAGGAAAAACCTTACCGGACTCACTGCTAGATGCCTATCGTATAATGGTCAAAGAAAAGGCCAAAAAATACCCCACTCATGCAGGAATATTACTGTTTGGCCATCGTCCCCAGCGGTATTTCTCTGAGTCAATGATCATAGTCACCCGATTTAAAGGGAATTCAGGCCGCCATATACTCAAATCAATAGATTGTGAAGGCACATTGTTCGAGCAATTTCACCTTGCCTTTGAATTTATCACACAGATGCTTTCCCAATCATCTCAGCCCATCCAAACAAAGCGGAAGTCCAAACTTGAAATACCCCCTGTAGCCATCAGAGAGGCGCTTGTAAATGCCATTGCCCATCGAAACTATCGAATTGAAGGCCCCATTAAAGTCGCCATTTACGATAATCGGATCGAAATTTTTAGTCCCGGCATTTTCCCAGGGCCATTATCTGTAGATAATCTAGAAAGTGGTATAACATACATTCGAAACCCCATTATTTGTAAAATTCTTCGCGAAGCAGGGTATGTTGAAAAGCTGGGGTCAGGGTTTATTACCATATTTAGAAGCTACCGAAAAGCAGGCCTGCCCAAACCACAGGTCATTGAAGGTGATGGCTATATAAAATGTATTCTCCCAAGAGAAACAGGTCAACAACCATCAAACAAGACTAGCGATATGTCAGGTCAGATTATTCGGCTTGTTTTAGAAAAGGAAGAAGTAACCATATCTCAGATGCTTGAAAGAATACCCCTTTCAAGAGCCACCATCGGCCGACGCCTCAAAGCACTAGTTCAGTCTGGAAAACTAGAACAATCCGGTAAAGGGGCGGGGTGTTTTTATAGAATGAAATAATATTCCCTGCTACAATCTCCACATGCAAAATATTGGCCTTATGATGACCCACAATGAAGAAGACATCATCGAAACCGTCATGACCCAAAACAAGAAATACTTTGACCACATATTGGTATTAGATGGCTCAACAGATAAAACACCAGACATCATCCAAAGCTTTGATAATGTATCCTATTTTATTAAAGACCAAGATTTGTATCCCCAGCGGAAAGTGAAAGATGGTATCCGGCAGTTTCTACTTGAGAAAGCCCAAGAAATGTTTCCTCAAGAAGGGTGGTTTACCCTCCTCCATGGAGATGAAATCATGATCGATGACCCAAATTTAATTGCCCAAAAAGCAGAAGATGCGAACGCAGAAAAAGTAAATTGGCATTCCTTGGATTTTTTCCTCCACGAAAGCCAAAAAGACGACCCTGATTTAATGAAAAAGGAGGTTCAGGAAAGGTGCATATATTATATGCCGGGCACTTTAGAAATCAGACAATTTAAAAATAAGCCTGGAATCTTTTACAATATAAACCAGCATAATAATGTACTACCCCAGGGCATTGGGTACAAACCCCTCCTCGATTTTCCCATATTGAAGCACTATGTCGTTCGCTCCCCAGATCAAATACTCAAATCCAGGACAACCAAAGACCGAATGGTCGCGGGTCATAGCGCCATGAGCATTTCAGACACCATCTTTTCGGATAAGGTCTTTGACCATTTAACTCAGGTTCGTAAGTACGAAGGTGATTTTGGAGAATTTGAGCCAAGTAAAAGACCCCATTTCTTTTTTCAGTGGGTGAAGTTTGGTCAGTTTTCAAAACGTAGAAGATAATTCCCTCAATACATCAACCGAGGCAACCAGGTCACAATTTCAGGTATAAACCTTGAAAGTAGAACATAAGCTAATTGTCAGAAGCTAACTCAGATAGTATTAGGTCAACGTCCTGCTTGATTTTGGAAATGTCTTTGAGAACTGTTTCCCAAATAATGTCTAAATCTACACCAAAATATTCATGCATTACAATGTTTCTCATAGCGGTTGATTCACGCCACTCGATATGAGAATATTTAGTCTTGAGTTCTTCAGGGACTTTGTTTGCTGCTTCACCAATTATTTCAATATTTCGAATGACGGCGTCAATGGTCTTTTGGTCTTTCTTAAATTGTTGAATAGTGAAGTCCTTTGTATAGGCCAAAATATTTGCTGACGCATCTGACATATCTTTTAAAAATAACTCAGGACGCCTCAATCCAATTCACCTCATCTAGTATTTTATCTTTTATAAGTGGTTTTAATGCGTTTGGTGTTACCAGATCAACATTGTTATGAAGCATATCAGAAAGTGTTAATTGCAATCTCGAAAAAGTAAATAGACCAATGGGTTTTTCAAACTCAATTAGAATATCAACGTCACTCTCTTCAGTTTGCTTCGATCTGGCAAATGAACCAAATAATCCCATTTTTTTTATAGGATACATTTGCTTCAATTGGCTTTGGTTAGATGCAAGCAACTTGATAATTTTCTTTTTACTTAGCATATTCTAAAGTATACAAACAAATCTCAGCTCACACAATTTGTATAAACTCCCTCAATACATCAACCGAGGCAACCAGGTCACAATCTCAGGAATAAACCATATAAGGGCCATGACAGTGATTTGAATGATGATGAAAGGGATAACGCCCTTGTAGATATCCATCGTGGATACCTGAGGGGGTGCAACACCTCTGAGATAGAAAAGAGCAAACCCGAATGGGGGTGTGAGAAAAGAGGTTTGTAAGTTTAGGGCAATCATAATACCCAGCCATACGGGGTCGAACCCCATAGTGAGAAGAATAGGTCCGACAATCGGCACTACAACAAAAGTGATCTCAAAAAAATCTAAAAAGAAACCCATGAAGAATATAATCGCCATGACGATGAAAAAGGCACTCGATGAGCCGCCGGGGAGGTTTATTAGGAGGTGGTGTACAAGCTCATCACCTCCAAAACCTCTGAATACGAGTGAGAATATACTCGCACCAATGAGGATGGTAAACACCATGCAGTTAATACGTGTGGTAGTCGTTGTCACATCTTTTAGAATGGATACGGTCAATTTCTTTTTGAGCCCAGTTAAGAGAAGTGCCCCTATACATCCGACAGAAGCCGCTTCGGAAGGCGTTGCAACGCCCAGAAAAATAGACCCTAACACACCTATCATGAGTAGTAGTGGGGGGCATAAAGATTTTAAGAGCGTAAAATGACCCATTTTAGTCACGTCTGTCTTCATTACAGGTGCTGACTGGGGGTTTAAGTGGGAATAAAATCCGACGTATAAGATGTAACATGCTACCAATATGAGGCCCGGAATTACGGCGCCAAAAAAGAGGTCCCCGACCGAAATGGCACCAGGGGAAAAATTACCCAAAGAGAGCTGGGCTTCTTGATGGGCAGATGAAATGATGTCCCCTAATATAACCAAGATAATACTGGGAGGAATAATTTGGCCCAATGTGCCTGAAGCGGTGATAATGCCGGTGGCCAATTTGGGACTATACTTGTTTTTGAGCATGGTGGGTAATGAAATAAGTCCCATCGTTACTACAGTGGCACCCACAATGCCAGTGCTTGCTGCGAGGATCGCACCCACTATACACACAGAAATCCCCAACCCGCCCTTTAGAGTTCCAAACAACTGAGACATGGCGGTTAAAAGATCTTCTGATATTTTGGATCGTTCTAATAAAACACCCATCATGATGAAAAGGGGAATCGCGATAAGGGTTTCATTGCTCATGATCCCAAATAATCGTTCAGGAAGAATTCCCAGAAGTTGAAGATCAAACCAATCAAAAACAGAACCCAGCAATGCGAAGGTTAATGCCGTTCCGGCCAAGCTAAAGGCGACAGGGTACCCCAAGAGTAAAATTCCAAAAGCGGCTGCAAACATCCCAAGAGAAAGAATGTCAGGTGTCATTGGATTTTTCTGATAATACAACAAGGCTGTTTCCAATTTGAGAGACGCCCTGTAGTCCTAACAATACCGTGAAACAGATAATTGCTGTTTTTAATATGAATATCCCGTGAATACCG
>JABSQL010000254.1 GCA_013215865.1 Candidatus Margulisiibacteriota bacterium | reverse complement strand
CGATAATGGTATCCATAATAATTTGTTTAGGATCATTAACTCTTCCCAACAACTCGGCAACTTCATCAGGTAAATTTTTTAAATCTTTGAATATATTTGCGGGTATTTTTATATCGGCAAAGTTATTTTTAATCGTTGCCAGTCTTACGCCAGGGGTTGAACCTTCACTTCTACCAATTTCAAGTAATCGATTAACTTTTAAACGAGCTTCTCTTCTTATTTCTCGAGGACTCAGGTTAGCAAATTTAGCATCCTGTTTGAAAAGATTGGCAAAATATTGAACACCTTTTTCATATACATCTTTAGGAGCTCTCCAATTACTACTCTTAAAAATTTGATAGCTGGTGTGTAAATATTTTCCAATATTCTTAATCATCTCATCACGCACATCGGCTTCTCTGATGATGGGTTGAAGAGCTTTGGTTTGATCATCAATAATTTCTCTAATGTTTCTAGCTGGATAACGTAAAGATTTTGGAAGGTCTTCTATTTTTACTTGTCCTCTTAAATATTTAAGAACGTCTTCCCAATGTCTCATGGCTCTAGTCTGTGTCTGTGTGTTGAAAGCTATATCTTTGAAGCCTGCTTTAACTAAGCCATACATGTTTCGATCCAACTGCTTCATCCATATATCACTTTTCTTTTTAATAGCTCTGATCTGATTGTTCATGCCTCGCATCGCGTTAGCTGAGCCTGGATCAAATTTAAAGTTAGAAGTAAATCTAGACGCGGTTGCTTCGGTTAGTTTTCTAACCTTGTTCCAGAAAGGAGCATTCCAATCTGAAAATTTCCACGTTTCATATTTAGGGATCCCAAGTTTGGTTCCTACATATTTTCTTGCGTTGCCTATATTTCTAAAAGCTTTAGGAACGGTAGCTCCAACGGGGTTGTAAATTTTTTTACCAAAAACATCTAAGGTGTCTTGTGTTAGGAGTTTAGCTCCTGGTTTGATAACAACTTTTTCAGCTCCTCTTAAGCCCATACCAGCTAATTTTGCTGAACCTTTTAAACTAGGACCTACCAAAGTTAAGGCTCCCATAAACGTGGTGCCTTCAGCACCGAATTTTAATTTGTTTCTTAAGACGGCTGCCGCTCTTTCTTTACCGGTTAAACCTTCAAGACTTTCTGTTTGTGTATTGGCTAAAGCTTTTTGTACTATGTTGCCTTCAGGATCTCCGAAGACATCTCCTAGAGAATGACTTGCCTGATTCGATACCATGGCATCACCTAAGCCTGCAGGTAATACCCAGTAGCCTCCGAACTTAGCAATGTCCATCGTCTTTTGACCACCTTTGATGGCTGCTAATTTAGTCGCAGCATTTTTAGCTAATTTTCTTTTAGCTGCGGCGCCAATAAGTTTGGTTGCTATTTTTCTAGCGATTCCAAATCCTGTTCCGTATTGAACTAGGATAGAAGTAAACTTTGCGACTGATCCTTTTTGATCTCCATAGACATCCATCAAATCAATTGCTGGAACTGCTTTTTGAACTTTCTCTAAAGTCTCTGTGTCTAAAGCAAGATCTGTAAGCGCAGCTCCCATTTCCGCGATCCCTGCTGCGGTGTTGAGTACTCCTGTAGAGATACCCACCAACGGTTGCATCAATGGAGCCTCGATTACTTTCTTTCGACCACGCTTCGCGTTCTCTGTATCTTTACGATACATCATATCGTAAGGAGTCTTCCCTAGATATTCAAAGTCGGAAAATTTTATAACGTCGTCAGGGTGAGCTTCTTCTTTTACTTTCTTGGTGTTCTCAAAGTAATCAGTCTTACCCTCGGTTGTCAGTTCATCGATGAAGTTTATAACCGGAGTAATATCATTACTAAAAATTTGTAAATAACGTTCAACATCTAACTGCGTGTCAGCAGGTAGTT
>JABSQL010000253.1 GCA_013215865.1 Candidatus Margulisiibacteriota bacterium | reverse complement strand
TAAGAGACAGGCACAATCTGGCCCGCTTCTCATTACTCACTGGGGTATGAGTGGTCCCTCTATTATCAAATTATCCGCCTGGAGTGCTGAGGTGTTATTTGACGCAAACTACATGATCGATCTCTTCGTTAACTGGCTACCGAATTGGGGAGAAGGCGAGATAAGGGATCAACTGAAAAAGGGTATTGGTGGAATGTCACCTTTTTCAGAAATCCCTCGTCGACTTTGGAGATATTTATTAAGTCGGACGAATATAACACCAAATCAACCCGGTACAACCATTTCTCAAAAACAAGTCAATCGACTCACTCAAGAATTAAGCCAAGGCGTGTTTTCTGTAACAGGGAAAGGCCCTTTCAAGGAAGAGTTTGTTACATGTGGTGGCGTCCGGTTAAAAGAAGTAAACTTTAAATCAATGGAAAGTAATCTCTGCGAGGACCTTTATATTGTTGGAGAACTATTAAACATTGATGGCGTGACGGGTGGGTTTAATTTTCAAAATGCCTGGACAACAGGGTATATTTCAAGCAGAAAGAATTAAGAAATATCATATATTCACTCCTACTTCATTGACTTTTTAAAAGCGTCCACATCATTTGATAGAAGTACTTTAGCACACAGGCACATTTGATCAAATGCGAGCGCGATCACATTTCGCTGTAACTTCTCTTGGGCACATTTTGCACGTATCATTATTAAGGTATGAACCAAAAGTTCTTCCAGTTCTTGTATAAGCTCATCTTTCGGCTGATTCTCATTAATGGTGGTTACGTCGTCATCGATACAGGCTGTTTCATTCATCGTACATCTCCCATTTATAGTCAGACTATTATGTCATTTGTGCTTCATAATGACAACATTCAATATGGGTTTTCGAATGTTTTGCATACTACATCTAATTTCTAAACCATGTTGAAATGTTGATCTATCAGATTGTGTCATATCTTTTTTAACAAGACCTTTAAACGCTTGTATCCATTGTTTCTTTTCTTCCCAGATACCCTGTTTTTTAACAATAACATCCCATCTATTGTTACCTTCGTAGGGAACTGACCAGAAAATACCTATATCTAATCCATTTGTTTCATCACGATAAATAGCGGCACCTTCGCTACCTGAAAAGGTAGAAGACTCTGGATGGTGTAATGAGATACCCAGTTGCCCATTTTCAATAATCTCCTCAAAGGGATACCGTGTCACCCTACCTTGTAAATTTTTGGAATCTATAAGCCTTAATGAACTGCCAGTCGCATTAGTTATTAGAATCCGTGTGGAAACATAGGCCAAACAAGATTTTGATATTTCATTTGAAATTGACATGGCCACTGGTAAAGTTGTACATGTTTTAGTCATCGTATATTCCTGTAGGTTTCGAGGGGAGTTTATGCCTGTACTACAATGTGAAACATGAGATCCTACAAGAAAATTTCTGATGTGATTGCCACACTTATTGAAGACCCTATTTGGGGTTCTAACTGAACTTATTCTACTTAACATCTGTATCTACTCCTCCCACACTTTCTTCTGAGGAGGCTATTATTTCTTTCTCCATATTATCAAAGAAATTATCACAACCAATCCTAATAATCCAATACCAAAGAAGTATAAGCCTTGATATCGAACTTTAAACACACCTTGATTATTGAGACGATGACCACCTATTTCTAGCCCTATACTAAGTCCGTTCACTTTAAAATAGTCACTTTCAATACCGTTTAAACCAGCTTTCCATAACGACAATGGGGATTCCATCAAATTAATAAATCCATTATTTAACTTATCAATACTGGTCATTTCCCATTCTACCTTACCTGGTTGAGACTTCCAATACATTCGATTGGAATTAGGTGGTGGCTCAATAAATATTTCTCCTTGATTTCCTCTCTCCTGTATACAACCAACAACATCTAGACTTAACAAATCTTGGAGTTTGTAGCAACTAAAATCACTAATCTCAATATTTCCTAATTCTTTCTTATCACCTCTTGCCCAAAGCATGAATTGCATCTTTTTAGCCCCTACTGGTGGCCTAAATATTTTTTGATGTGTATGCCATTCTTTCTTTTTATATTCTTCAATATCATTGAAATATTGAACCTCTATTTCACGATTTTTATTGTCCAAAAAAATGAGCTTGCTATGCCTTTTCAGCACGTTCTTTGATCTAATATTGAATTCAAAGTAATATTCTTTATCAATTTCGACAGGAATTTTATCACTTGAAAAAATATACCAATCACATGAATGAGTAGGAGTGGTATAAAAAATAGTAGTATCTGCTGTATATTCCAGACTGCTCATCTGATCCTCTATTTTTTCGCAATAGCAACAATCCTCCAAATTTTCATAACGTATATCCTCTGTGCTACTTACTTCATGCGCATAAAATTTCCTTAATTGTTGCGTATTAATCAGTGATTTAACAGCACTATTTATCTCAATAGTAAGCTCGATATCTCCAGTAGAAATATAAAAAGGATCCGACTGCATAATCCCTAATTTATCATTGGATTTCAAATATTTTTTAGGGCTTAACGGTGAATAATTCTCATCTTTATCTATATAGTGTAACATGACATCAGATGTACTTTCAGTATCTATTTTATTAAAAGGAAATAATTGTTGATGTACAATATTAATCCCAGATTTGTTTTTCAATGAAATAGACAAAAAGCTTCCTTTCTCTTTATTATTTTTTAAACGAAAATACATATTATAAGTAGCAGATTTTGTGAACGAAATATTTTTTTTAAGCGTCCCTGAAGCCATTGTTATCGCGCTACCAAAAGAATATTGAGGGTGTATACGATCACTTTGTGGTTGTCCATCAACTCGAAAGTCCGATTCTGCTTCCATAATCCAAAAAGAACGGGCTTTATTCATTTTATTGAGAATTGATTTTCTATGCTTTAGAAATTCATCTTCAGGTATTGATACAATCGCATTTACTGCATTAAATCCATGATCATTGTCTATACTCAATAATGTTTCTTCACTAAATTCAAAAACTCCCAAATCTTTCCACACAAACTGAGATCGAGAATGATCGATTGTATTCAAATTAATCTCATTCTGTCCTAAATTCAATTTTAATGTCCCGCCCCTCTTTGAAACAAATGCACGAACAAATATATGAACCTTTTTATTTATCGGAGCAGATAAACTTATATCCAATACATTAGGTTTTTGATAATCTCTTAATTCTACTAATTCAAAATTATGAAGCCACCAAATGGCACTTGTTTTTATATTTTGCATAGACAATATATCAATTCTACAAAATGCAGTATCTTTTGGAGAAACAAATTCAGTCTGTATGCCAACACTATCAAAATGGCTATTATTCTCTGGCCGACTCATATATGTAATCCCCAGCTCTTTTTTATCTTGGTTAAAAAATCTGATTTTTAAATGCATTGATTCCGAATATCGGCCAGAAATTTGAGCCAATGCTCTATAAGGCATTTTTGACCTCATTGGAATGAACTGACTTTTTGCAATTTCCCAAATGTTATTGGGATCCTCTTTAATAGCAACACCTCTCAACATTGGAAGATCAATATTCCATATTCTTGGTGTAGAAAGTAGATTTAACTGCTCTTGATTATCCGGTATAAAGAATTTCGGATGCCTTAGAATATATTCAAAAGATAAAATAACTTCCCCATTAATATGTGGAAGCATATAACTAGGGGCATCTAAACGAGCATCTGCCAAAGTGAATATGACACCTCTATCACGATCAAAGTCAAACGGGTAATGTTTTAATCCCAGACTTTTCATATACCACATCCATTCTGAAGATTTCAACAGCGTTTTAGACCATTTTATAAATGGCTGAGATTCTTTAACATAATCAAAAGGGTAAATATAATATTGATCCGGCAAACTAGACAATACCAAATCATTAGTATGTATGCTCTCTACCATGTCATTCTCCCTTATGTTTGGAATTACTGCGGACTGGAACTGATTCAAGAAAATAGTTCCATAATTTCTTATATCAAAATATGGAAAATGATGATAACTTTCTAATCGGGTGTACCCATAAGGAGTAAATATTTTAAATGGAACAACGCTTAAATATGGAATATGCTCTTGTATTTCATACACATTGAACCAATCGCTTGAATATTTTTTCCTCATTCCATGTTGCAAATCCATCACTTCTAGATTAAATTTTTGCCTATTATAATTACCAATAAATCCTTTTTGATGAACCCACTCTTTTACCCCCAAAACAGAAACGAGATTAGATAAATTCATAGTTCTTCCAGTATCTAATAAATATTGCAACAATAAATAGTAATGGCTAAAAGAATTCAGATTACCTTCGTGCTGAAATACTGTATTTCTTAGCGTTCCATATAATGCAAAATCTCCGGTTGCTTTAATTTTACTTGGATTAAAAGGATGTAAATTCCATCCAGGGCTTGACACGTGCTGAATAGAGTCTGTCATATAATCAGCCAAAGGAAAGAATAGTACTCTTTCATTTCGGGTCCCAGATTTCTCCAAATACGTGTTAATTTCCCCATAAGCCTCAGGCACCTCAATAGGCTTATAAAACCCATTAATAAAATGATGATGGAATGGTATCAGGTAGCACATTAATGCAACGACAATCGTTACTAAACCCACTCTCTTAATCCATTTTGCATACCTATATTTGCGTATGTACGATGTTAAAAAAGCCAGCCCAATAGATAGTTGAATTGAAAATAGGAATGCGATTAGTCCACATAACTTATTAGGGTCTCTAAATAAGTTCCCTATAATTGGAACATGAAAAACAACATATAAATAGAGTGGGGCTAATTTCACATAGTAAACTCCTGAGGCGAAAATAATTAATAGTACAATCAATAACCAATTTATGATGGTTAATATTTTATGCGTTCTCACATAAAATAAAGATGAAAATATAACCCCCAAAAGGATACTTCCTCCTATATAAAATGACATAGAAAGTGTGCTCAAATCAAACATAGGCCACCAATAACTTATCAATAACATCACTTTTGACAAATCACTATTTCTACTAAACATTGTGATAGTATCAAAAACATTAACATTGTTTTGACTCGGCAAAGTACCCTGAATAGTACTCGTTACATAAGGTACCAACCAGTACCATGATGTAAGGATAAAAAAACCAATAAAGATCCCAAGTTTTAAAAAGAAATATTTGTATACTCTGATATTATCAGAGTGTAGTATGGGTCGATATTTTATAAGTATAATTATAAAAGTTGTTAAAAAAAGGACCGTCAAAAGCAAAAGAATGTATATAAAATAATGGATCGCTGCAGATGCTATACTGATCAGTAATGCTAGAAAACCCAGCCAAAATATGGTCGTTTTTTTGATTTCCTGAGACTGGGATGTATTAAAGAATACTTTAATGAATATAAAAATAACCAATGGAAGCAATGCATAACCGCATAGTAGGTAAACGTGCTGAATTCGCACAAGAAACCATGGATTCGCTGCATAAAATAAACCCGAAAGTATGGGCCCCCAGACGTGTGTTAAATATGATTTATGACCAAAATATAATGAAAGCATCGATTTTGAAAGTGCATACATACCAAATGAAGATAACACCATAATCACCGTAATAAGCTCTTTAAGTAGAATTCCGTTACTATGACCAAATAATTTAGAAATAATAAAAAGGGGTGCTATAAATAATAATCTGGGCAAGTTAAACAGGGTTGAAGTAGAATATCTGCTATTCCAAATGCCAAATATCTCCTCTATATATCGATAAGAATTTTCACCAAATGCAAGGTCACCAAAAACGATGTGTCCCTTTGAATACAAAGGAGACAAAAACAAAACGGTACCAAACAAAAGTACCGCATACGGCCATAATTTCCTTGAAATCGAATATAAATTCTTATAGATTCTATTCTTTCCTGATGAAAGATTCGCCAACTTTTTTGATTCCAACGCTAGTCAATACTAGGTACATGAAACACATTCCTGCAGCAAGAAACGGGTGTTGACCGTATCGCAATAGATTAGAGGGACGATATAACACTGGACGAAAAAAATACCACCTTTTAAGCATGTTATAAAAGCCTTTTTCTTCAACTGAAATCGTATGGGTCATTTTTGAAAAGTAGTACATTTTTTTCTGAATTAGCCCTTCCCATGTCACATGTTTTTCATCATGTGAAATAGAGGTGAATCGCGCTCTTTTAATACAACCTCCTTTTCTAAGGTATCGAATGGTTGGTTGAATTTCTTCAAAAGCAACCTGTGTAGGGTCTAGCCCCCCAGATTCTTTATAGGCTTCATTTGTCCAAAATCGAGCTGCCTCAATAGAATTCATAGACACATTATCCCCAGCATTATTTAATACATTTCTTTCAAATACTTTCACTTGGGTTGAATAATTATTAGACTCTGAATAGCAATTTTCTGGAATTACGAGTGCGCCTATATAAGGATTTTCCTTTATAAAATTGACACAACTTGATAACAATTTCTCTTCAAGTATCATATCCGAATCAATAATGAGCAAGAAATCGGGATCAATTTGAAGTGCTTTCTCTATTGCTTTATGACGTGCAACCCCTCTTTCACCATGTGACAAAGCCAATACTTCCAATCGTTTATCTTTTTTTGAAATTTCATTCAAAATAGATACAGTCCTATCAGTTGATCCATCATCAGCAACGAAAAGCTTGATATCACCATGAAATTCTTGGTTCAGAATGCTATTTAAGCAAGAAAGAATAACCGATTCGTTATTATATGTTGTCAAGACATGACAAATGAGAGGTCTCTTAAATATCCCTAGCCTCTTATGGAGGTAGCATTGAAAAACTTTGGCTGCTTTGTCCCAATGAAAATTTAAAGAAAATTGATACGCTTTTTTTCTCATTTCTTGATACTCAGTTTCATCTGATACACATTGCAACATAGTCTCACTAATCCCCCTAGTGTTACATGTTTTACATAAATAACCCGCTTTACCATCATTAACAGCATCTACTGTTCCAGGTTTATCAAATACAATACTAGGCGTACCTACTGCTGCTGCCTCGGTAATGGATAGCCCCCACCCTTCTCGAATCGACGGATAAATTAAAATACGAGCGCGACTCATCAACTCTAATTTTTTTTCAGTAGAAACAAATCCAAATATGACAATATCTGATATATCACTTTCCTTCTCAGATATATACAATCGTTCTTTTCTAGCCAAAGGTTTAATATACTCATTAATAAATTTTTCATTCCTTTTTCCAACTATCCAAAACTGACTCTCTGGATGGGATTTCTTGAATTGGCAAAAAGCCTGTAAAGATGCTAATAATCCTTTATAAACAGAATAGCGTCCTACATATATGAAGGTGACTTTCTCTTCCTTTTCTTTAAAGTTCTCTGGTTTCCAATGGCTAAAGTGTATACCTTCTGGGATAATCTGAATTTTGTCTTTATTGAATCCTATTTCACACAAATCCTTTTCTGTTGACTTCGATACTGTTAACACAGGATCATTCCTGTTTATTCTAAGCATCGGTGTTTCAAGGAGTTTTCCAATATGACCCAGAATGATGGGAAAGTTGATCTTCCAAATTTCTCTTGTTAACTGATGGATCATAAAAAGACGTTTTTGCTGAGGAACCCATAATGGGGTAAAAAACTGATGGGTATTGCATTGATTAACGACTATAGAGATACGTTTTTTATTCTTAACATAAAAGCAAAAAGCATAAAAAATAACTGTAATAGGGTTCCCTTTTCGTATATAAGATATCCTATCAACATTCTGTGATGTAGACATGTTTTTAGCTCGTGCAGAAAAATGTACTATTTGATAGTGTTTACTGATACTTCTTTTTAGAATTTCATGGGTAAATACCTCCGCACCACCCTTATCTGGATGTCCTATATCCCTCCAGGAGAGAAAGAGAATCATTGGTTGTTCATCAGATATTATTGATTTCATTACTTGTTTCCTCCACTCTTAAAAATTAATATCAGTCTGGATAAAAGTAATATTAACATCATAGCATAAATACATATTTGAATCGTAATTATGGAAATAATTGATGAATGAAATAAAACATAACCTGTACATAAACTGACAGACATTAAAAACAGTATAAAAATATATTTCGTACGATTGAGGATAATTAAAATATGAATCAAATAAAATGACAAAGTCAAAAATGAATATGCAATAGCAATCCAACCTAAATAAGCGGCCGATTCCGAATATCTACTTCCAAATATAGGCGTTACGGTTTGTTTTACAAACCCAAAATAACCGGCACACATGATCGTAGAGAACAGCAGAAAAAACAAACCAGCACAAATAGTGGCTTTTACAAAAACTTTCTTATCTTTTTTTATCTTATTAAGATAAGGGAAAAGAACTGTTATAACACTCAATTGAACATACAACATGACTTGACCATACCGTGATACAACGGCATAGACTCCAGATTCTGCTGGCAAGTAAAAGTTAGTTACGATAACGTCTATAGACGTAAAATAGAAAATAAAAAACTGAGCAAAAAAGACCTTAGAGTAATCCCGCCAATATTTTGTAGGTTTTTGATTTTCTTTCAGATCTGTTTGATATAACTCGACATAAAGAACTCTCATACTATACGCGAGAGCGACCCACATACCCGCAGCAACACATATCATTACAGTCCAAACATGAGGCCATATACGTAAAATTAACAAGATAATTACGAATTTCAAACACACCTCAATACCAAATGTAATCGACATGTGAAAGAATTGCTTACGACCTTGAAATATACCTCTCATGAAACTTAGAGAGATGTGTCCCATAATAATAACAGTAAGAATGATTATCTGTAGATAAGATGATCTTAAAATATTAATTAGTATTGGGTGTAGTACCAGCATGACAATACTGATGAAAATGATCAGTTGTGCCCACAAAGAACTGGTTCTTTGCAATATAGATTTAATATCTTCCTCTTCCGATACCCATTTTGCAATTAATATTTGTAATGACATCCCAAATACAATCAAGATAGCTAAAAAGCTAAACATGGCATTAAGCTGTCCATATTGAGCCAATGATAAGTATCTACTAGTAAGAATATAGATCAAATAATTGATCCCCATAAACATAAAATCAAAAAATGGGTAGAGTATTGTTTGAAATCTTTTCAGTGTATGAATCATCTAATATGGAAAGCTTAATCTGATGTGATACGCCCATTCAGATTCCAAAATTAAAGCATCAAATGACCTATAGGAAACTGCAAATAATACATGGAGTGGAATACGAGAATTGTAAAGAAATCTTTGTTCAAAACCTAGCCAAATTTCACTTGTTTTAATCAGGGAACTATCCTCCCCATCTCCCCATTTATAGCCCAGCTCAGCGGTTCTATTGGACAACAAATCATACTGAAG
>JABSQL010000252.1 GCA_013215865.1 Candidatus Margulisiibacteriota bacterium | reverse complement strand
TAGTCGAATATTTAATTTTAATGCCGGCCCAGCTGTCATGCCGGAGGCTGTATTAGAAAAAGCACAAAAAGAGATGTTGAATTGGCGGCATTCAGGCCAGTCTGTTATGGAATTGAGCCATCGCTCATCTGAGTTTGAGAGCATTCGAAATCATGCAGAAAATAGGGTGAGAAGTGTCATGGGAGTGCCAGATCATTATGATGTCTTATTCCTACAAGGCGGTGCTTCCCTCCAGTTTTCCATGATTCCCATGAACTTATATCAGCCTGGAAAGCCCATGGACGTGATCAATACCGGTTCTTGGACTCAAAAAGCTATCGTTGAGATGAAGAAAATCGGTAAGTGTCATGAGGTCGCCTCAACTAAAAAAGAAAACTTTATGCGTTTACCTTCACAGGACGAGTTAAACTTTAGCAAAGATTCGTCATTTGTATATTTGGCATCAAATAATACCATTTTTGGGACACAATGGCCTGAATTTCCAATCGTTAAAGATAATATTTTGGTGGCAGATATGTCTTCAGATATTTTGTCCAGGGTGATAGATGTCAATCAGTTTGACCTCATTTTTGCAGGGGCTCAAAAGAACATAGGGCCTTCAGGGGTTACCTTGGTGATTATTCGGCATGACCTTGTGGATAGAGGTCCTGAAAATATTCCTTCAGTGTTGCAGTATAGAGTTCATTCTAAAAATCGGTCTTTATATAATACCCCCCCCACATTTGGGATCTACATGATGGGTTTAGTGTTAGATTGGATTCATGATCAAGGTGGCATTATTGGAATGGAAGCGAAAAATAATGAAAAGGCGGCGCTTCTTTATGATGCAATTGATAAAAGCGACCTGTTTTATGGGCCCGTACATCATAAAAATCGTTCGAAAATGAATGTGATATTTCGTGTAAAAGACAATCATGTCGAATTGGAAGAAGCCTTTGTGAAGTATGCTACTGAGGCAGGGCAATGCGGTTTGAAAGGTCATCGGTCTGTGGGTGGTTTGCGAGCGTCTATTTATAATGCCCAACCACTAGTAGGCGTAAAGGCATTAATAGATTCCATGAAGAAGTTTGAGAGTAAGATTCGTATATAACGGTGTCAAAGCGCGGCGTTCTTCTGGTTAACCTTGGATCTCCCAAGTCACCAAAGCTATCAGATGTTAAAAAATATTTAAATGAGTTTCTAATGGACCCGTTTGTGCTAGATATGCCATGGCTGAAAAGAAGGTGGGTGGTGTCGCTGTTTATATTGCCTTTTAGACCCAAAAAAACAGCGGCGGCATATGAGGAAATATGGCAGACTGATGGATCTCCTTTAATTTCCATGGGGCAACGTGTAACTACATTATTATCTCAAAAAGTGTCATGTCCGGTTCAATTGGCCATGAGATATGGAGATCCGAGTATTCATTCAGGTCTTAGAGAGTGGGTTGCAGAAGGTGTGACAGATGTTTTGGTGATACCGTTATACCCTCATTATGCCATGTCGAGCTATAAAACGGTGGTTGAAAAAGTGAAGACAGAAGCAGCAAATCTATCTCAATCCATCACCGTATCTTTTATAAATCCATTTTTCGATGATCCCGACTACATTCGGGCACTTGTTGACACCGTAGAATCTAGATTAGGGCCCGATGTGGATCATTTGCTGTTTAGTTATCATGGGTTGCCGGAAAGACATCTTAAAAAAACAGACCCCACAGGTAGCCATTGTTTGGTTCAATCAAATTGTTGCAACACCCCGTCAAAAGCACATGAAACCTGTTACCGTCACCAGGTTTTCAGCACAACAAATAGGGTTGTAGAACGGTTAAAGAGAAAAGTGCCGTGGTCTGTTTCTTTCCAGTCTCGTTTAGGTAGAGATCCATGGTTGAAACCATCTACTGAAGAACATATATCAGCGCTAGCACGTCAGGGTATTAAGCACTTGGTTGTGGTGAGTCCTTCATTTGTGGCAGACTGCTTAGAAACAATCGAAGAGCTGGGTATTCGAGGTAAGGAAATTTTTAAGTCGCAAGGGGGGGAAGTATATACGCTGGTTCCCTGTTTAAATGACCATCCTATTTGGATAGATGCATTGGTCAAATTTTGTGGCTATAAGCTATAATCAATTCATAGGAGTTTGGATATGGAACCATCAAAAGTTAAATCGTTAGTTGAGTCTGCAGAAAAGAAAAAAGTGAAGGCTATTGGGATGATCATGTCTCAACTTTCTTCCGAAAAAGCAGTGATGCGGAAATTTTCGGCACTCTTTTTGGGATCTATGTCAATCAGAACACTTCAAAGTTTGGCGAAATCCGAAATTGTGAAATTTCTTCAAGATCGATTCGATTATTTTGAAAAAGCGATTGAAAAGGGTGGGGATTTTAGAGCCTTTAATCCCTTGGGGTCCCAAAGTTGGCTAGAGAAAAAGCAAATCATTGAAATGGTGAATCCAGATGCACCTCATTTACTCATTACATTAGAGGGGTTATTCAAAAAGTATAATCTAAAAATTACACGAAAACTGCATCCGATTATGTTGACTAAAATGGATAGCAAAGGGAAGCTCGAAGATATTTTACCACTAGCACCCCATCAACGTCTGTATTCGTACATTTACTTGGAAAT
>JABSQL010000251.1 GCA_013215865.1 Candidatus Margulisiibacteriota bacterium | reverse complement strand
TTCATTTGGACCAAATTCATCTTCAATGTAAATTTCATCAAATGCCAAAATAAATCCCTCCCGATGATGATTGTTCTCAATCACATTTTTCCCAAAGTGTTCCTCATAATTGTATATACCAAAGTTTTTACCATTGATGACAACATTCACAAATCCAATTCTAAGACCAAGCAACCCCTCCTTCCGTAAGACGTGATGAAACACCCACTCATAGATAAAGCTTCGATGATACGCCGATTGGATGGAAAAAGCTTTCATTCCCAATAAAGCATCTTTTTTCACTTTGATTCGGTAGGACCATTGCTTTGAATTGAAATGATCCAGAACATCACCCTTTAACCTGAGTTTGATATTATACTCTTTCCCTTTAAAAGTAAGTGTCCCATTTACATATTCCCTGTCTGATTGGGTCACATACCCTCTCTTCATAATTTTATTTCGCTTTTGCTGAATCGTTTTGACGCCTCTAAAAGGAATATTGATATAAAATACATCTGCTGTTACAAATTTTGATCTCACATAATTATTAACAACCCGTAAAAAAGGAACTTCTTTATTCATGAGGTATTTTAAAATGATTCGAACATGTCTTCTGTTTTTGGGCACTTCAAGATATTTAAAACTACCATAACCAAATAATCCAATCAAAATGATGACCATTGCCATACCGAAAGCAATAAGTTTTAAAGCCCCTGTTTTACGGGGTTCTTTAGAAGGCTTTTCTGCATTAATTTTCAAAGTTGGCTCGGTAGGAGGGGTTCCGAAAATGAGATTTCAAATTGTTTGTATTTTGATTTGACCTCGTTTTCAAATAGTAACAGCCTTTCAAATGAATCAAATTCAACATAGAAACTAAGCTCATTCGACTCTTCAGAAACGGTGTAATTCTTTAAATCAATGTTAGACATGGCTGCCTTTAGCATTTCTATAACTTCACTTGCATCAAATGGCTCATTTTTAGACCGTATAGTCAAATACAAGTTTTTATTTTCTGATGGATCTTTGATGAAGTGTTTTTTAAATGCAATAATGGCACAGGCCACTACAATAATGAAAATAGTCACTAACCGTTGATCAGCACCTAAACCAAGGCCTATGGCGATGGATAAAAATAAGTAACTAATTTCTTCAGGATCTTTGATGGCTGTTCTAAATCTGATAATAGATAACGCACCAACGAGTCCCAATGAAAGGGCCAATGAAGATTTTACCACTAAAATTACCAACATTGTTGTGATGGAAAGTAAAAAGAAGTTAGATGAGATAACAGATCGATTTGAAAACCCTCTTCCATATTTTCGGTATACAAATGACACTAAAAATGTGAGCACTACTAGAATCGCAATATTCATGACAATATCAGCGAAATAGATGGGAGAGGACCCGGATAAATCCATTAGATTAGGGAATTTAGATTGAATAAAATTGGTTGTTTTCATGTTTCCTATACAGATATTATGACATGACTACCCTTAAAATCAACCTTTGGATAGTCAACTCACTTTTTTCATTCTTCCTTTGAGTATGTTGTTTTGGACAAATTTAAAAATAACCCGTACCCAATCAAAATTACTAAGCTTAATAATGAGATATATTGACCTAGTATAGACTTCTTATTCTCATGATAGAAAATAACAGTGCTTTTTCCTGACGGAACCATCACCCCTTGATATAAATAATTTACATCAAAAATATCTACAGGTTTTCCATTTAAAGTTGCATGCCAGCCTGGGAGATAGTTTTCTGTCATTACCAAAACTGCTTTCTGATTTGTATCGACATTAATTTCAACAAAAGTATCTCTATATTTTTTAATACCTATTAGTGACTGGCCGATAGGTGCTGATTGTTTTATCAGGGTTGCTGAATTTGTATACACCTTCTTTGTTGGTTCATATTCTGGTTTACGCAATGTTGATATGAGGGACTCAAAATCTTTGTACTGTGATGTACTCTTGGATAAGTAAAACTTTGGAATAACCTGATGATTTCTATAAAGTTTGATACCATTTTCCTCCATAATAAACGTAAGTTGTTTCATATCTAGGGTTACCCTAGATGTAATGTATTTTGCATTGGTTATGCATAGTAAATTGAAATTGTCTTTAAATCTCCGTAGGTGTTTTTCTTTCGAAAGGGATGTACTATAGCCATAGCCCTTTAGAATTTGGCCGTCAATTTCATTGAAATACTGATTTTGTTTTTTAAGAAATATGCCTACCTGTTTATCAGAAACCGGAATACCTGATATTACATTGAACATCGAAAATTGATAGGTCTTGTTCACCAAAAGTTTATGGCCTGGATCTCCATCTCTATCAAAGTATGTCGATATATCACTTTCATCAAACCATTGGTATAAGCGATAATAATCCATATCTTTCTTTAGAAATTGCACTATCTGCCCCTCTTTCACAATATCTTCAACCAGACTTATATCGTTAGTGTTAACCGGCCTAAACAGTGTTAAATTTAAAACCACTAAAAGGGAAACTCCTAAAAACAACACATTTTTTTGAGGGAATTTTATATATAAGAATATGAGCACTAAAAATGCCCCCAAAACCAATAGCGTTACTATTCTATCTATTGAAAATAAATTTAGAGAGTTCAGCAGCATATTCATCTTAAAAGACAGCTTATCCAGATAAAATCCCAATGTTCCATAGTGTGGAGGAACACCCAAAATGTGGTCTCTCACATGCTGCTCACCACGTGAAAACA
>JABSQL010000250.1 GCA_013215865.1 Candidatus Margulisiibacteriota bacterium | reverse complement strand
GATGCGCTTCTAGAAAATGTGGATGTAGATGCGCAAGGCCAAATAGATTTCACATCCGATAAGAAAACAGAAAACACCCGAGTGTCTTACCCCATCTATCATATTGAAAATATCGTTAAGCCCATTTCAAAAGCAGGTCATCCTGAGAAAATAATCTTTCTTACTTGTGACGCAACCGGTGTGCTGCCACCTGTTTCTATGTTATCTAAAGAACAAGCCATGTACCAATATCTCAGCGGGTACACGGCTAAAGTGGCAGGTACAGAATTGGGTATAACAGAGCCCACAGCAACTTTCTCATCTTGCTTTGGGCAACCGTTTCTTCTACTTCATCCCACAAAGTACTCAGAAATACTGGGCAAAAAAATGGACGAACACGGTGCCACTGCCTATCTTGTGAATACAGGTTGGTCTAAAGGGCCATATGGTGTGGGAAGTCGCATTAGCTTATCTCATACACGCGCCATTATTGATTCAATTTTAGATGGCTCAATTGATACTTCTGACACTGAGATGTTTCCAACCTTTAATTTTAAAATCCCTGTTTCTATTGCCAATATAGACGAAGACATCCTCAACCCAAGGCATACTTGGAAAGACAAAGAAGCCTATGACAAAACCCTTTCAAAGTTGGCATCTCAATTCGTTGATAATTTCAAGAAATTTACAGATAATCCTCTTGGACAAGATCTGGAAAAAATAGGTCCTAAACTTTAATATTGAATTAGCGTATGAAAGGGAATATTGCCTAGTTTACCCCGCCCGTTTAAAAACGTTAATTCAATCAAACAAGAAATGCCCACGACATCCCCTCCACATTGGGTCACAAGCTGAATGGCTGCATCCATCGTGCCACCGGTTGCCAAAAGATCGTCCATGATAACAACGTTTTCTCCAGGTTCAATGGCATCTTTGTGAATGGCTAGCTGACTGGTGCCATATTCCAGTTCATAATCCACCCGATACGTTTCAGAAGGCAACTTCCCTGCTTTACGAATGGGCACAAAACCACACTTCAATGTTTGAGCTGCAGACACACCGAACATAAACCCTCTAGATTCAATGCCCACTACATGATTGACACCCGAATGGACAAATGGTGCTGCCATTCCTTGCAACGCAATATTAAGGGCTTGTGGATGCTTAAGAAGAGTAGTGATGTCTTTAAAAACAATGCCCTTCTTGGGAAAATCAGGGATGTCTCGGATCACTGATTTTAAGTCAAAGTGCATTATACAAATAGGGTGGAAATGGACCGTTTCTCGTGGTTTCGTTTAATGGCTTCTGCTAGTAGAGGTGCTGTAGAAATAATTTGAAGACCTGAAAACTGTTTCTCTTTTGGAATATTAATGGTATCGGTGACCACCACTTCTTTAAAACCTGCGGTGCTTAATCGCTCAATAGCGGGGCCCGAAAATACAGCATGCGTCGCTGCCAAATACACATCGTCTTTACAGCCGTTTTCTTTGAGGGCTTTTAAACCACTGGTAACAGAGCCTGCGGTGTCTACCATATCATCAATTAATAAGACCGTTTTATCAGTGACATCGCCAACGATATTTGTTATCTCTGCAACATTATGGTTGGGCCGTGTTTTATGCATGATGGCCAAGTCTGCACCCAAACGGTCACATAGGCGTTTGGCAAATTTTGCACGACCTGTGTCAGGCGCAACCACCACCAAATCTTGAAGGCTTTTTTCATTAAAATAATCCGCAAACAATGGTAAGGATGTTAAATGGTCTACGGGTTTTGAAAAGAAACCCTGTATCTGGTCTGCATGGAGATCGACTGTAATAAGCCTATCTAATCCAACTACAGATAATAAATCAGCCATTAATCGCGCCGATATGGGTTCACGCGGCGCAGACTTTTTGTCTTGCCTAGCATACCCAAAATGGGGAATAATGACATTAACTGAGTCCGCAGAAGATCTTTTTAACGTGTCCATGAGAATAAATAATTCCATATAGTCGTTATTGGGTTCTCCTCCAATTGTTTGGATGACATAGGTTTCATACCCTCTAATGCTTTCCTCAATTTTGGCATAGGTCTCTCCACAACTAAAACGCGACAATGTCACTTTCCCGAGATCCAATCCCAACTCTTTGGCAATATCATGCCCGAGCTGAGGATGAGAAGACCCACAAAATAATCGCATTTCCGTATAATCGTTGGACATTGAAAGCATTATAGACAAGGTACCATTTTGAGTCAATCAGCTTATTTTTTGTCTAAATTCTAAGGGTGCAATTCAAATTCTACCTCAAACCCTTGTTTTGACTGATACGTTTCTTTTCGAATATCAACTTCTATAGCCTCACTTTTCAAGGAAGTAATTCCCCCTTTGGTGATTTTAACCCGCCCCGTTAATATGATTTTCCCTTCTGTATCACGATAAACAAGGGAATCACACATCACTTTTCGACCCAATTGCTCAAACCTCACATGCCCAGTAGCTGACATCACTCCCTTTCCTGGATCAAACACCAGTTTGTCACAATAAAATGTAAATGGAGACATCAGTCCCTCTTTGAAATCCAGACTCTTAAACTCTGAAACAGACCGTGAAGTTAACCATTCAAGTCCATCCGCTTCAACTTTTACATCGCCCTCCATTTCAAATGTTTCATCTAATCGATGGTAGAGGGCTTTTTTTCCATATATGTGTTTGTCTCTTTGATAGATATGAACCTTATTTTTAACAAACACCTGGTCTTTTCCCCCAAAATCATACCTAAGGTACCCACCTTCTAAATAAGTATCATAAGCCCTTATAGACGCTTCCCGATCTTTTCCCTCTTCAGAAGGCCGCCCCTTTCCTTTTAAGGTCACCTTGAGATCTTTTAAGATTTCTCCATAATCGTTATCAATATGGATTTTCATGTGGGTCCCTTCTGCAATAATGGATGCAGACGTAAATACAAACGGTGCTTCAATATGTGCAATATTCTCCTGATTATCAACCTCAACTTCCTCTGTATGTATGACCGCACCTTTACGTTTTAATATGACCTCTTTTGATAATATGGTCTTCTTCCTGTAGCTATAATATTTTAACTCAGAAGACTGCACATAAATATGACTTCTTGGATCTTCTTGAGATGACGTTCTTTTGATAAAAACCCCACTCAGCTCTTTTTTGGCATGAAGGGTTTTATGTCTTGAATTAACCGTCAACTTTTTGGCTTTAATTTGATCCATTACCATCTGACCGGCCCGGTCAAAAAGTTGACCGTTCTCGATAATATCTGCACGAAATAAATATTTATTCCGCCCACCCCAAATAGACTGAGCATCTGCCCGCCAACTCAATTTGGCATCTTCATAACCCGTGAGGGCGGTATCTCTGATGTC
>JABSQL010000025.1 GCA_013215865.1 Candidatus Margulisiibacteriota bacterium | reverse complement strand
GTAAGCGTCATTCAAATCATGTGCCTCGCGAGGGGCGTAGAAGAGAAGAGCATAGACATCGTCAAGATGGTAGGCATCATTCTAAACATCATCAACAAAGATTAGGAGTAGAATATCTAGAACCTGACAGAGAGCAGAAACTTGGTGATGCTCCAGTAAATGATACTGTAAAGAATTTTAAGCAAAAGATGGATGCTAAGCCTGCCTACGAAAAAATTAAAGTCCTATTACGTGAAGCCATTGCAGATTATTTTAATGATTACAATGAAGGAGGAGGAGGAGAAAAAGCTTCTGTGTATGCAGACTTAGTGGCTTTAAGAACCGCCGCAATTGAGGCTATGCGTGCAAAAGTTAATGTACCTTCAAAATGTGTAAAATACGAGAAAACTTTAACCAGTATAATTGAAAACCACGACAGCTTTAAACAATTTGAGGGTTTTGACAAGCCTGGAATGGTGCCTAAGGGCCGATTTAACAAATATATGTTTGCAGAACATAGCAACCTTGGTGATATAGAAAATGACAAACTCATAAAACTTTTTTTAGATGCAAAGATTATTGAAGAAACCAATAGAGGTACATATAGATTTAATTCACGATTCCTATGGCAATCAAATGGCGAAGAAAGGGAAGTGGATTTTTCTTTTCCTAAAGGATACGAAGATATAGGCAAAGATATATTAACGAAAATACATACAGATACCAAAGCCCATAATACATATAAAAATACCAGAAATGGTGGCAAACCAATTAGGGGCATACATCCAATAAGCGCCATTAAAGGTTTTAGAATGAACCAGAGTAGTGATTCAAATAAAGACTGGTGGTATATGCAAGGAGAAACTAAAGGCGTCAATAACAAATGGTTGGGTTTTTCAAGCCGTATGAGCGTTCAAAATATTTACCATGAAGAAGATTCTGGTCTAGCAAAACTGATCAAAGGAGTGGTGGGCCTAGCCGTTAATATTGTAAAATTTACTGTGGACATATTCAGAATCGTAGGCATCAATCAAACTCAAACACACAAAATAGATCAATTTTGGAATAAGCCCGTAGGCAATGTTCAGAATTTGTTCAAAGCCGGTTTTTTGACGGGCTTGCTTATAGGAGCGGGTAAGCTACTTCAAATAGTCGTACAAAAAGCTTGGCCGACTGCTGTTCGTCTTGGGTGGGGTAGTTCAGAGAAAGCATTATTAAGTGGTGATTCTGATACCAATTGGTATCATTATGGCTTACTTTCTGGTGCTGTAAAAATTCTGTTTGGGAATGTAAAGAAATCAGATACTTGGGAAAAAGCCGATTATGGTTTAGTTACTGGCATTTTAACAGTAAGCAAGCCTGTTGTGACTGGTATTGCAAAATATGGAATACTTAATCCCAAAGCAGCCAAGAATCTACTAGGAGAAACGGAGCTAAGTCACAGTGATATAGCGGAAAATATTGCTACATCTGGTATCTTTTTAGGATATACAGCAGTTCTATTGTTATATTTACTTAAAGAAGGTGGGTTGCTTATAGCAAAAGGTGCTGGACAGTTTATGGATGCTTTAACTAGCGAGGATGATTAAGGTAATTGAAGGTAAAAAATAAAGCTATCTTTGCAACTACTCTTGATTTCGGGGCTTAGATCATATCTAGGCCCCTTTTGTTAAGCAAGTTTTAACATAAACCAAATATTACTGTTTTTAAACAGCAACAGGCACTAAACCTTACCTTTTTTAATTAACCAATCCAACAAAAAGTCTTCAATGACATTTGTGGAATATTTACCCTCTTCTTTAGAAGATTCAACGACCAAATCCCAAAATTCAGGATTCAACATTAAACTAACTCTACGTGTCTTTTTTTAATAGCGGGAATACATACAGATAGTTAGAAGGGAAAATAAGAGACGTTTAAAGTATTTATGTATTGGGCATATGAAATACAAGTGGCTCTTTTGCCTAAATATAAATAATCTAATACAATGGAGGTACTATGGCTATGGCAATGAAACAGGATAGAAACATCGAAGTTGAACAGCTTTTAGAAGAGCAAGTAAGAAACGGGTTTTACAGGTCTTCTGCTGAAGCAGATAGACATACCATAGCCCAACTTATAGAAAGAGATATTGATAGAGGGATCCAAAAAAGTCGGGAGCAACATAAAAACGGAGACTCGTTAGAATTAAATCAGGAATATATTGATAAAGCGATGGAAAAATTAGCAATAAAATATATGCCCCCTGCTTAATCAAATGTATGTAGTTAAGGCTTCTCTTCAAGTTGATAAAGACATTGACGCTGTTGCTGGGTATATTGCTCAAGACAGCCCTTTTAGAGCGATGACTTTTATAGAGGACTTAATTAAAACACAATAACGTCCTTGAGGTTCATTTACGGAAACGGCTTTTTAATTTTTCCAACGTTATAAACGATGCATCCCCTGAATCAAGAGCCTTTCTTCTATTTGACAGCACTTCCCGATGCCAATCTGGGAACTCTAACCCATGGTTATTATGACAAAGCGAATCCCAAGTTTGTTCCATAATCATGAGCTCCTCTGTATTAGTGTTCGGTTTACATTCAGCCATCAGTTTTTATGTTACTCTTTAATTTTCCCTTTGGCATTCAGCCAATCAATCACAAGTTCTTCAATAATATTTGTTGGCAGCTTATCATCCTCTTTAGCTGTCTGAGTAACCATCTCCCAAAGCTTTGGATTTAACATCAGGGTCACCCGCTTGGTTTTTTTACGCACTAGCTCCAAAATGATTTGAGATTTATCCATTCTTAAATTTTACATCCCTTTACAACATAATTATACTTGCATAATTTATATGTGTATTATATTGTAGTATATACTGCATTTTTGGATTTACATAAATAGAGCAAGTTAAACTCCAAAAGGAAAAATAAAAGATGATGAAAACCGTTATTTTCTATGTCAATCATGACGGCAAAGCTTTTACGCACTCAGAATTGGAAATTATTCTAGATGTGGTAATCATTTGGCTTCATGTTGATTTGTATTCATTGTTTGACACCATTAAAGAAGTGCCCATTGATCATGTCATCTTTCTTGAGGAAGTGTTGTCTGAAGATCAGAAAGAGGTTCATGATATGATCGTGAAGCTTAGTCAGAAATATCATCAGCATATTCCTGAGGTAATCTGTCAGTCTTTTTTATAACTTTATGCTAAAAATTAATGCTATACTTGTATAGCGAACAATGGCCAGCATATCCCCTAGATTTGATACTTTACCAGACGATCAGCAGAAACTGTTTTATGAATTGAAACAGGTACCTTCTGACTTTGTACTTTATGATGGAACTGCTATTGCGTTAAGAATAGGGCACCGGGAGTCAATTGATTTTGACTTTTTTTCTAAACAGCCATTTAATCCTGATACACTTTATAATGAAATCTCCTTTTTAAAAGATTCTAAGATTATCGGTAAAAGCAAAGATACGCTTACTTGTGATGTTAAGAAATCGGATTATGCAAATGGTGTAAAAATCAGTTTCTTTGGCGGACTGCATCTACGTCAAATAGTGACCCCAGATCATTTCCCTGAAAATAATATCAAAATAGCATCCCTGAAAGATCTATTGGGAATGAAATGTGCTACCATTCAGAACAGGAGTCAGAAAAAAGATTATATCGATATCCACGCCATTCTTAAGCATACTGATCTTTCGCTATATGATGGATTAGCGGCAGCACAGACAATTTATGGGGAGGGATTTAATCCTATCATTACGTTAAAAGCACTTGTATTTTTTGATGATGGGGATTTATCAGATTTATCAGAAAAGATAAAACAAGATATGAATAAAGAAGTTTCTAGTGTTGTAATGTCAAAAATACCTGTACTAGACCCTTCTAAAACAAAAGATATTGGAGATACTGATCAAGGTTTAGGAAAATGAAAGAATTTCCTGCAGATCTATTGGCCTCAGCGAGGAATATTATCTGGTTTGAACCCCCTAAACAAGCTTTAAAATTCCCAAATAATTTTCTGTGTTATGTCATGCAATACGGCAGGATAGACGATATTCTAACCGTCCAAAGATATTATTCAGATGATGCCTTTAAGGCGGCATTAACATATCCTTCACCAGGGATTATGGACGCAAGATCATGGGCATTTTGGAACTTAAAATATTTTAACGACCCGAACAAACCCATGCCAAAACGAAAACTTTGATGTTCCCACAGCCTTTCTTTCTCTCCTTCCTTTTGAACTAATCAATTAAATCATTAATAGTGCCGTTGAGGGCTTTGGGCCAGGTTGTCAGCTATCCATCAATCAAGTCGCTTACTTTCACCTTCAAAGCAGCTGCAATTTTTTCAAGCATTAGCAGAGAAGGTAAGCGCGTACCATTCTCTAAACGCTGATAATACTTCCATGAAATATTGATCTCTTCACACAATCTATTTTGTGTAAGCCCTGCTTGTTTACGATAGTGTTTCAACAACAATTTCATATAGTTTAATTCTACCCAATGTGTTAGCATTGTTTCACCGCCTGTTAGGCGGTTATTCATGGTATACCCAGGTTTAATCGAAAATAAACATAAGATTTGTATTCATTGTTTGACACCATTAAAGAAGTACCCATTGATCATGTCATCTTTCTTGAGGAAGTGTTCTATGAAGATCAGAAAGAGGTTCAGGATATGATTGTGAAGCTTAGTCAGAAATATCATCAGCATATTCCTGAGGTCACTGTATCTTACTCAACACAGATTAGGTCATCATTCTCCTTTAGGGAGATTTGCTAGGATAGAGTTTGAAAACTTGAAGTGCCAATTTGGAACTTCAAGTTGGGGAGGATTTCGAAAACGCCCTAAAGATGGAGAATTCAAAGCGGATTAAATATTAATCAGGAAATTGATAATCACTTAAAACTTTTACGCACTCAGAATTGGAGATTATTCTAGATGTGGTCATTATAAAGCGGATTAAATATTAATCAGGAAATTGATAATCACTTAAAACTTTTACGCACTCAGAATTGGAGATTATTCTAGATGTGGTCATTATTTGGCTTCATGTTGAGTAGTATCAAACAAAGTTGCTATTTGGTATTTCTCCATACTTAGGATACCATATAATACAAGCATTTACCTGTTATATTAAATTATATAACAAGATATACATTGTACTTCTAAATCTATTATTAAGTGAGGTCAAAAAATGGACAAACTCAAGAATCTTCAGTTGCAAATATTAGAGAAACATATTGCAAGCATACACGTTTGTGATGTACCCAAACGGGGGTGGATACATGGTATACGCAAGGCAATCTCCATGACAATGAAACAATTGGGAAACCGTATGGGCGTGACACAACAGGCTATATCAGAAATTGAAAAGAATGAGATCAGTGGCGCCATCACATTAAAATCCTTGAGAAAAGCTGCCGAATCATTGAATTGCAGGCTGGTTTATGCGATCATTCCCAACTCTGGCACATTAAACGATGTTGTACAGGAGCAAGCATATAAAAAGGCAACAGACCTAGTTAAACCGGTAGCACAGACTATGCTGTTAGAAGGGCAAGAAGTTGGGGAGACCCAAAACAATATAACTGAGATGGCTAAAAAGTTTACTCAGAATTTAAATACCAAGCTATGGGAGTGAGGGTGGAAATGATAACTTACAGATATGCCGAAGGACAAACGCCACTAGATGAAGATGATATTCATGGTCTCATCCCAAACATTGTCACACAGAAAGATTTAGATACATTTGAACAGGAAAACATTCTGATGGCGAGAGAATGGTTGATGAATTCATCAACATTAAGAAAAATTGATATATCCGAAGCATTTATTATTCACCTCCATAAACAAATGTTTAGAAATGTATGGAAATGGGCCGGTAAATTCCGCCACTCCAACAAAAATATTGGGGTTGATTATTTCAATATTCCAACCCAATTACGGCAGTTAGTGAAAAACGCACATTACTGGATTGAAAACCAAACGTATGGTACTTCTGACCTTGCAATCATATTTCATCCTCGACTGGTAAAAATTCATCCATTTTCAAACGGTAACGGCAGACATGCCAGATTAATGGCAGATGCCATTTGTGCGAAATATGGCGGACAGAGGCTGACCTGGGGTAGTAAGAATAATAATTTAAAACCTGAAGTAACCCGAAAACAATACATCTCAGCGTTGCATCAAGCAGATAAAGGCAACGATATTCCCCTTATTGAATTTGCTCAATCTTAGATTTAAAGAAAACATTTTAATACTCGAAAAAGGTTCATATTTCCTCTATTGTAACCCCGGTTACAGTAACGGAGAGTACAATGTCAACTTTTTAATTTAATTGGGAGGAGTAACGCCACCATAAGCAACACCAGAAAGGGCCGCTATCCCTGGTTTCCAGCAAGTAAGATCCTGTATAGAGAAATCTTTCAAGGCATGATGCCCACAGGCCCGAGCCAACATCTGCATCAACGATACAGACGCACCAAAGAATCGGGCCAAACCCTCAGACGCTTTTTCGACTTTCAACCGCTCTCGAAGCTCCTTTTTCTGCGTCGCAATCCCCACAGGACAGGTATTCAAATGACACTCTCTCATCCCCAAACACCCAATGGCTTGCATGGCTGCATTTGAAACCGCAATCGCATCCGCCCCCAACGCAAGGGCCTTTGCAAAATCTGATGGCGTACGTAACCCACCTGTAATAACCAGAGAAATGTTTTTATTCAAAGTATCCAAATGTCTTCTTGCTCTTGCCAATGCAGGAATGGTTGGGACGGATATATGGTCCCGAAATAGCAATGGAGCAGCCCCGGTTCCCCCTCCCCTACCATCTAAAATAATATAATCACACCCCACTTCAATAGCCGCATCAATATCTTTCTCTATATTTTGCGCAGACAGTTTATATCCAATAGGAATACCACCCGTTTCTTCTCTGACCTGATCTGCAAATTCTTTAATATCCTGAATCGATGTCCAATCTGGAAACCGGGAAGGCGAAATCGCATCCTCACCTGGCTTTAACCCACGAACGTCTGCAATCTTGGAGGTGACCTTTTCACCAGGAAGATGACCGCCCGTCCCCGTTTTAGCCGCCTGTCCACCTTTAAAATGAAAGGCCTGGCAGCGCTTAACCTTTTCCATAGTGAACCCAAACCGGGCTGACGCCAATTCATAAAAATATCGGGAATTGGCTGCCTGTTCTTCAGCCAGCATACCGCCCTCACCACTACAAATTCCGGTGCCCGCCAACTCAGCACCTTTAGATAGTGCCAGCTTTGCTTCTTCAGATAAAGAGCCAAAACTCATATCCGATACAAATAAAGGAATATCTAGACTAAGGGGTTTCTTTGCATTGGGACCAATAATAGTTTTTGTATCAACAGGTTCATCGTCTAAAAGAGGTAATTTGTGTAACTGAGCCGTTATAAACTGAATATCATCCCATTTGGGAAGTTCATGTCGTGTCACGCCCATGGCCCCCATCGGACCGTGATGACCCACCTTTGAAAGACCGTTTTTAGCTAATTCTTGTATATATGCGATATGCGGTTCAATTTCTTTTTCAGAGGTATTGGTTACGGGAGAAACAGCCTTTTTTCCGTTTTCCGTTTTAATATTCTTATGACTGCCGTCACAGTAAGGTTTTTTTTGAGATTGCTGACATCCACAAGCATATATGGTTTTTTCTTCATCAAAAGTAACCGATTTTGGTGTGATACTGGTGGTTTTATGAGACCCATCGCAGAAAGGGCCTTTTTTAGATAGCCCGCACATACAAAAATATTTGGTGTCTCCAGCAGACACATCGATTGCAAATGGTTTGTTCTGCCATGATGTCATGGCAAGAGATTATACATCCCAACTCCCCATTCGCACAATGACATATTTATACGTTATAATCTACTTATAGCTTAGCTAGGGAGGAAAATTTATCATGCCAGCAGTATTGGCAGAATCTGAAGCTGAATTAGCACAAATACAAAGTCTTTTAGACAAAGAGGTCCCAACATACAGGCAAGCATATAGCGACCGAACAGCTTGGATCATGGCCTGTGTATCTGAACTGGCCTATCTTGATTTCACCGCCCTCTTTACAAACGAATCGCAAAAAGAAATGGTGGTGGACACCGTATCGCAACTCTCGCAAGACCATTCAGAAGCCTCTCTCAAGAAACTCATAGAAATAGTGGAAAAAGACCTTAACAAAGAACTCGAAAGAGCGCTGAAAACCATCCGAATGAAGCTGCTTTCAACGTTTGATACCAACGG
>JABSQL010000249.1 GCA_013215865.1 Candidatus Margulisiibacteriota bacterium | reverse complement strand
GGTTATGGCGACGCATACGAAATATCTGGGGGGTGAAGTCGTAGATATCCCTTTGCTTGAGGAGAATGCATTCCTTCCGGATCTTGGATCCATTGATCCGGATTTGGCTGATCGGTGTAAATTATTTTATATCAACTATCCGAATAATCCTACTGGGGCGGTTGCTACGGATGAGTTTTATGACGAGCTGATCGTTTTTGCCCAGAAGCATAACATCCTCATTGTACAAGATGCACCGTACGCAACGCTCGTGTATGATGGTGAACGTAAATCAATTCTTCAGCGCCCCGGAGCAAAAACCTGCTGTCTCGAACTCCACTCGATGAGCAAGGCATATAACATGACCGGATGGCGTATTGCCTTTTTCTGTGGTGCATCCTGGGCTGTCGATGCGTTGGCAAACATCAAAGACAACTGTGACAGCGGGCAGTTTAAGGCGATTCAGCTCGCCGCGTGTGCTGGTATTGCCGATGAACGTCTCGCTGAAGGTGTTCGTGCACATTATGAAGTCCGGCTTCGAAAAATGGTCGATGTTCTTAAAGGAGTTGGGTTTAATGCCACGATGCCAGGGGGAACATTCTACCTTTATGTAAAAGCTCCACGGGGCGCCGGTGAGGTTTCCTTTGCTAATGCTGAAGAAGCATCGCTTTATTTGATTGAAAACGTCGGGATCTCTACGGTTCCGTGGGATAATACGGGGCCATTCGTTCGTTTCGGTGCGGTGTTCGAGTCTGAAGGCGATGCGGATGATGAGCGGGTTTTGAATGAACTCGCTGCGCGTTTGAAAAAAGCGGAACTCGTATTTTAACGATGCCGGGATTCAAAATAAAAAACCGCGTTCCTTACAATGAGGATGCGCGGTTTTTTTATGACTGCGGGTTTTGATTTCCCGCGGGCTGGTTATGTTAATCAATATATGAACAGCAATAGTCTGCTAATTCGGGAACCTTTAATTTGAATACGCTATTTGAAGGCACGTCAAAGGAATCGCCTTCTTTAACGGTTTTCCACTCGGTTTCGCCTGGAAGTAGTACGTCCATTTCGCCGCCAAGCATTTCCATAATTTCGGCGGCTGCAGTATCAAATTCATAATCACCGGCCGTCATGACTCCGAGGGTTTTCTTGGTTCCGTCTTCGAATAAAATAGACCGACTGGTTACTTTCCCATCGAAATAGACATTGGCTTTTTTTACTACGGTTACATGTTTAAATTCACTCATTTTACGTTTCCTTGATTGATAGAGAGGTTTTCAGGTTTCATTTGATCCTAACAATAGGTGAGCTTGTTGCCGAGTTTTTTCAGGAGGTTGAACATAGCGGATTAGAGGGGCGAGTAGAATTTATTGATACGGAGATGACTGGAGATTGATTCGGAGAAAGGCGCACGCTTTATGATTCCATCGTGGGGTTTTTTCTTTGTCTACGTTTAGGTCTCCGCTACATTGATTGGCTATGAGTGAAAACCAAACGCCTGAATGGACTCCCGAATTGGATAAAGAAAATTCGGCAGCGATCTGGGCGCATGTTATTCCATTTCTCGCGTGGCTTTTGATGATGACTCTACTGGGAGATCCTGGCGGCATGCATTATCTCTGGCAGACGATTGGCGGCCTGATTCTTCTGTTTTCATTTCGCCCCTGGCGCTGGTATTCCAAGCCTAAGTTCAGAAATCTTCCACTCGCCCTCGGGGTGGGCGTTCTTGTCTTTATTCTATGGGTTGGGCTCGAATCTGCATCGTTTAAAAATTTTCTCCCGGGTGTGAGCGCCTTTTATGAACGCTGGTTTGTTGATATCATCCATTTTGGAACTCTACGGGATCCGTTAGAGGTGGGTGAAAATGGATTGCATCACTATGACCCGCTCACCACCGGCTGGCCACTTTTCTGGGTTCACATGCTCGGTACGACGTTAGTTATTGGAGCCATTGAAGAGTTTATGTTCCGTGGATTCCTTTATCGTTGGATGCAGGGTAGCCCTTTCTTTAAGAAGAATATCGGTCACATGGATGTGAAGATGTGTGTGTTCGTGGCGATTGTCTTTGCCCTGGAACATAACGAGTGGTTAATGGGCTTTTTCTGTGGACTGCTTTACACGTGGTTGGTTGTAAAAACGAAAGACATCTGGGCTGGAATCTGGGCGCACGCGCTCACGAATGGATTGCTCGGGTGGTATGCCGTTCATACCGGGTCGTATTGGTTCTGGTAACCGGCTTTCAGAGATAAGAGATTTCGCCTTTATGAGTGAAGAGCTACAACCTGACCCAGAAATTTTTCGTAAATTACTGACGGTTACGATGCCATTCGGAAAATATGCGGGGACAAAGTTAATCAATCTCCCT
>JABSQL010000248.1 GCA_013215865.1 Candidatus Margulisiibacteriota bacterium | reverse complement strand
TAAAAAGAAATAAGGATCAATAGAAGGTGCTTAATCATAACATAGTTTATTAATTACAGTAAACATAGGTGAATAATTACGTGTCTTCTAATTGTATTGTGCAACTCTCTTTATTATTATTTGCGTTTCTTGCAGAAAAAAGGATTAGAGTTAATTTGGGAAAAATAGAGCATATAGTTTTTTACGATGGTGTTTGCGCTATGTGTAATGGGGTAGTAAAGTTTGTGCTGGCCCACTCAAAAGAAAATAATATTTATTTCTCCGCCCTCCAATCCGATTTTGCTCAAAAAGTTCTTTCCGAAAAGGAGATAGCTAGCCTAGAGCTAAATACATTTTACTATTATAATAAAGGAGAGGTGTATGCAAAGTCTGAAGGTGTGGTGCGATTATGCCAACAGCTTAACGGGATATACTATTTGCTTTCTTATGGAAAATGGATGCCGTTAATAATTAGAGGTTGGATGTATAGCTTGGTAGTCAGAAGCAGGTATCGGATTTTTGGAAAGTATGATAATTTTTTGGTGCCAGACGAAAAAACAATGAATTTATTTTTAGAAGCCTCTTTAGACTTGGATAAATTAAAGGAATAAATTAGTGAGTATTATTGCATAAAATTATTTACGTTAGCGCTCAGAAAAGAAGAGAATTAGTTCCCCAAAATTAGATTAGATTAAAACGAATATGAAATATTTGATAGTGTGTAGTATGTTGCTTGTTTCTCTAGGGACGAATGCAACAAATTTAGATAGCCTTTATCAAGACGATGTGTCTTCGATAGAGAAGTTATGCGATGCCATGTTGTCTGCTTTTTCAGGTAAAGCTGATGAGCAGAAAGATTGGAAAAGATTTGAAAACTTGTTTTTGCCAGGTGCAACCCAGCTCGATATTGTTGGAGGTGACGAACCAGAATTAAATGTTCTAACAATGGAGGATTTTATGGAAGGTGAAAAGCCATGGTATGATGAAACCAATTTTAGCGAATGGACAATTAAGTATACTATCCGTCAATTTGGTGATATGGCTTCTGTTATTCAGCCGTTTGGATATGAGTATTTCAATGCAGGTGACTTGGATGAAGACGAAGGAGTTGGATACACCGCATTTCAATTGGTAAACAAAGATGGAAGATGGTGGATCGTTTCCTTAATATGGGAAAGTGAAACAGAAGAGAATAAAATTGCTGACAAATACATGAAATAAAATGAGAGGATTAATTGCGATATTTTCGTTTGCCATATTGGTAAGCGCTTGTGGAAGTGGAACCGCAGAGACTAAAGAAACAGTAGGGACTGAAGTAGAAGCTTCAGCAGAAGAGAACGCAGGTTCGTTTGCAGAAGATACGAAGACAATCGAATCTACGTGCTTGGCAATGCTAGATGCTTTTTCAACAAAGAAAGGAACGCCTCCAGACTGGGCTCGATTAAATAATCTGTGTGCAGAATCTGCCCAGTTTAATTCTGTGACACATTATGAAGAAGCAGAAATGCATCAGCATACATTGAAGTCTTATGAAGAAGATGAAGGGGAGTGGTATGATAATAATGATGTAATGGAGATTCAATTGGGATTAACAGTAGACCGTTTTCATAACGTAGCAAATGCCTTCCAAGCATATCAATTGGATTATGATAATCACGATGGAGAAGCAGGGTCAGAGAAAGGTGTATTGTTCTACCAATTAGCTTTTGTAGGGGATAGATGGTATGTTACTAATTTAATGTGGCAATCAGAATCTGAAGGAATAGAAGTAGGTGAGGAGCTTATAAATTAAGTTCTAATTAAAATATTAACCCGGGTACTTAATAAGTTTCCGGGTTTTTTTTGTGCCGATTTATCAAGGATAATAATTTAAAGTCTAATAATTAGGTTGGTATGTGTATCCCTTCAACTAAATGTGGACAACTTGCTTGATT
>JABSQL010000247.1 GCA_013215865.1 Candidatus Margulisiibacteriota bacterium | reverse complement strand
GGGATGGGCACGGTATGTTCCTGTGTTAATCTCGGTGCGCATTTTTACTGGATTTTCACGTTTACCGTTTATCAAGCGTGAATAACGAATAGAGCCATTTCCCATGTCTTCTTTTCTATAAAAACCAAAATAATAGGTTCCGTTTGATGAAACCGACAAACCATGTGCCTGTTCTTTTAAGAACATTCCTGCGCTTTTGGGTTCCGACCAACCAGCGTCGGTTCGTTCCCTATATTCCTTTCCACCGTACATCATATTGCCATCCTCAGAGAATTGTGGCCATTTTATATCGGTCTCAGATTTGTGCCCCCAACTATTATTTCCATATTGAATAACAAAAAATGTGCGTTTTTTATATTTCCCATTTTTCCTAGTGAAATAGAACTCCTTCATATCAGGTGAAAAATTACCACCTTCAAAAAGCCCTTCTGGAGAAACAATGGCAGGCGCAAAAAGTTTGGGTTGTAAACCCGGTGGCTTTTCTCCAAAATAACGATTTGCTACGACTAGTGAATCAGTGTCTTTTGAGTGCTGTTTTATAGTATTGCACCCATTTAAAAATAGGACCAATACAAGCGTTAAAATAAAATATATATTTTTCATTGTTTAAACTTTTTTAATGTTGGTAATTCAGGCTAACGCTTAAATACCGCAGATCCACTATTAGATATGATCTTTTTTAGGGAAGAACCATCGGTATTCATACTATAGATATCTTTTTTTCTTGTTTTGTAATCCTTTACTGATGAAAATATTATTTTAGAACCATCAGGGGACCAGGATGGATACCAATCATCAACATCATTATTTGTTATTCGTTTTTGATTAGAACCATCTATATTCATCACATAAATTTCATGATTTCCATCTCTGTTAGACATAAAAACGATTTGCTTACCATCTGGTGAAATTTCAGGATGCTGCTCTTCAGCTTCATTATCTGTCAAGTGAATGAGGTTGTTGCCATCAATATCTGCGATGCTTATCTCACCTTTTTTATCTTTGAATTCCGTGTGAAATACTATGCGACCATCTGGTGAAATATAAGGACCACCACCTCTTAGTGATTTTATTTGAGTCTGTTCGCTACCATCTGCATTCATAATCCAAATTTCTGGATGCCAAATATTTTCTGAATCCCAATATTCTCTTGCAAAAACAATTTTTGAGCCATCAGGTGACCATGCTGGTGAATTATCCCATTTGTTTTTTTCATGAGTTAACCGCTGCCTATTCGTACCATCACTATTCATGGTATGAATGGACCATGTTTTTCTTTCATCATATTTGTGATAAAAAGCAAATTGTTTTCCGTCAGGAGACCAAGCTAAGTAGCCACCTTTCACATTTGTACTTTTAATAGTTGATTTACCTTCTGTATCCCCTAAATAAATTTCTACATTACCAGTTTCCCTTGAATTATAAGCAATTGTATAGGAAGTTGATTTGGTTTTTTTATTGTTCTTGGGTCTGAGATTCTCAATAACCTGAGCATCCACCCAATAAGGTCTTCCTACCCAATACGTACTTCCATCTTCTTTAAGTTTCTCCTCTCCCCTTGAAAAAAATAGATATTTTCCATCGTGAGACACATGCGCTCCACTTTCTTGGAGTTCTGTGTTTATTTGAGCTCCCATGTTAATTGCTGGTACCCAAGAACCATCATTTTGTCGAAAACTAATATAGAGATCAGATCCACCATATCCGTCTTCTCTTACAACATCCCATAACAAATAGGATTCATCGGGAGCAATGTGTGGGTGGGCAATCCATGTTCCGGTGTTAATCTCGGCACCCATTTTTTGACGAGGTTCATATTTGCCGTCTATAATGCGAGAATAACTGATAGCACCTACAGTATCAGGGCTTTTATATTGATCAAAGAAAGAAGTTCCATTGTCTGAAAACGATATCCCCATGATATGCATGTCTGTAAAAGGGGCACCAAGACTTTTGAGTTCCGACCAACCATT
>JABSQL010000246.1 GCA_013215865.1 Candidatus Margulisiibacteriota bacterium | reverse complement strand
AGAAAGTGTTGTTGATGCCATCGTGACATTATATCTGAATTTTATGTCTGATTCTATTCATCGTTTCTTTAAAATATATTTTACGGTTAGATGATGGCACTTGCATATGAATAGGTACTACCTGGCATTGCTTTCCATTACGGGGCCTATGTTGCAAAACAGTCACATTCTTCATTCGATTGAAACGGCGAATATATTGCCGAGATTCACGCGTAAATAGATCTGGGTCATAGTGAATCATCAAGGGAACATTTTTTGATACTGCAATATCATAGATTTCAGGCAACTCTTGAATGGTATCTGTCTGGACAGGGCAGTTCAAAGTAACGGCTTGGTTTGCTAACAAAAATTCTAAAGTGTCTTTGCATTGCGAGAAACCATCAAACCCCGTTATATGATAATAAGCGGCTTCATTTGGGGCGGGAAAAAACAAATAAACATGGTGAAGATACGGTAACACCGATTGAATCTGGGACCGCATGGTTAAACCATGTGTCCACAGTCTAATTTTAATGTGCTTTTTATGTAAAAACAACAGAATTTTTTCTAAGTCGGGCTCATTAAATGGGTCTCCGCCTATCAGGTCGATCACACGAATAGTTGGAGGGACAATCGTCACAAACAGATCATCTTTAAATAAGTCAAACAACGAATCCCAAATAGGGTGAGGGGCCACTTCTGATTTCCATAATGGACAATGACCACATTTTAACTGACATTCTTGTGTCACTCGTAATGTACGATAGTGGTCAAATTGGTTCAAAATATTCATTTGCTTCTATTTTAGCATGATCCTTCTGTTGCAAGACTAATTACTTTATGATGAAATGAAGCCATGAACGTGAAAACAAGATCTTATTGTGGACTGCTCAACAAAACAGATATTTCAAAGGAAGTCACCCTCATGGGGTTTGTTGATGCTGTCCGTGATCATGGGCACCTTTTATTCATCCACTTAAGAGACATTAAGGGCATTATTCAAGTCGTATTTGGTCGTGAGACAGATCAGGAAGCCTACGAACTGGCTCAAACGTTGCGATCTGAATATGTAATCGAGGTTCATGGGCTTGTATCACAAAGAAAAGAAGATACCACAAATCCCCAAATTGATACGGGAGAAATCGAGGTTCTTGTACATAAACTTATTATCCTAAATAAATCAAAAACACCCCCGTTCATGATATCTGAAAAAGGATTTCATGATTCAGATACAATACCTGAAAGCCCTGTTGATGAGGACATCCGATTACAATATCGTTATTTAGACTTGCGCAGGCAAAGTATGCAACAACACATCATTAAACGCCATGAAATTATTCAAACCACTCGCCAGTTTTTGAATCAATCTGATTTTCTTGATATCGAGACACCTATTCTTACAAAAAGCACGCCTGAGGGTGCCAGAGACTATTTGGTTCCAAGTCGAATTCATGAAGGTCAATTTTATGCATTACCCCAATCTCCTCAGCTCTTTAAACAATTACTAATGATGAGTGGGTTTGAACGATACTACCAAATCGTTAAATGCTTTAGAGATGAAGATTTACGTCCCAACAGGCAACCAGAATTCACTCAAATCGACATAGAAGCATCATTCATTGATGAATCTTTTGTGTACTCTTTAATAGAGTCCCTTATGGAATCTATATTTAAATCTCAGAAGATAGACATCCCCGTCCCCTTCCCGCGAATAACCTATCATGATGCAATAAATTTATATGGTAATGATCACCCTGACCTTCGATTTGACATGAAAATGGTTGATGTTACAGACTTATTGACCAATGTTGGTTATTCTATTTTCAAAACCATTATCGCTAAAGGTGGCATTATTAAAGGCATTAACCTCAAAGGTCAGGCGAGTAAATTGGGAAAAAACACTCTTCAAAATGAGCTTGCAAAAGATGTCATCACCAAGTTAGGTGGCAAAGGACTCACTTGGATGAAAGTGGAAGATGGAAAACTGGCATCTAATATTGTGCAATTTTTTAACGAATCAGAGCAAGCTGCGTTACAGGAACGAATGGGTGCAGAAAATAATGACGTCCTTTTTTTTGTTGCAGATACTTCTCATCGGCTTGTGAATGAGGTACTGGGCCGTTTTCGACTATTTATAGCAAAAAAACAAGATGTTATTCCCAAAAATTTCCATAAAATGTGTTGGGTGACAGATTTTCCGTTATTTGAGGAAAAAGAGGGTGTACTAACCCCCATGCATCACCCTTTTACGTCCCCGTCAGAAGATATTCGAAATATTACGGATCCAAAAAAATTACTTGCTATAAATGCTAGGGCCTACGATTTGGTTATAAATGGTGAAGAAGTGGGCGGAGGGAGTATACGTATTTTTCAACCTGAAATACAACACCATCTCTTTAAATTACTTGGCTTTACGGATACAGACATAGACAGACAATTTGGTTTTTTCGTTCGTGCACTTCAATATGGCACCCCACCTCACGGCGGCATTGCATTGGGTTTGGATAGACTGCTTTCTATCATTTTAAACACACCATCTATTCGGGAGGTCATTCCTTTCCCCAAAAATCGAACGGCAATGAGCCCCTTAACCTCTGCGCCTTCCCTTGTCTCAGATGAACAGCTAAAAGAACTTCATATTAAACACATTCAAGATTAGTCAGCCAACCGATTATTAAGTGTTCTGAAATTTATTCCGAGTGCTTGGGCAGTGTCTTTTTTCACTCCGTTGAATTTCTTGAGAACATGACGCGCATACGCCTTCATGAGCGCTTCCTCTGTTAACTCTTGATCAAAATAGTTTGAGAGCTGGCTTGAATGAGAAAGCTCCCCCATTATTAATAACTCTTTACTAATATCTTGACCATTTTCACTCAAAATCACTGCACGAGACACTACATTTTGTAGCTCTCTAATATTTCCTGTCCATTGATACTGCTTTAAGCATGACATCGCACCTTCATTAAGATGTAGACCCTTCTTTTTATGCTCAACAGAATATCGTTGCAGAAAAGATTCTGCCAATAATAGAACATCATCTCCCCGATTTCTTAATGGAGGAATAGTGATCGGAAATGTATTTAAACGGAAAAAAAGGTCTTCCCTGAAAGAACCCTCTCTGACCATATCTTGTAAGTTTCTATTTGTTGCCGCAATTACCCTAATATCTGCAGAAAGAGTATGCGTACCACCCACGCGCTCAAATTCCCTTTCTTGTAATACGCGAAGAAGTTTAACCTGCATCTTCAGACTCAATTCTCCTATCTCATCAACAAATATAGTCCCCCCGTTAGCCAGTTCAAATCGCCCCAATTTGAGCTGCTCTGCACCCGTGAAAGCACCCTTCTCATGCCCAAACAGTTCGCTCTCAATCAACGTTTCCGGTAATGCTGCACAATTAAATCGAATAAATGGTCCACTACATCTATCACTTTTTTCATGTATGGCTTTTGCAATCAGCTCCTTACCAGTACCACTTTCTCCTTGAATCAGTACAGTAGCTTCTGTTGCTGCCACCTTATGTATGACATCAAACAATTCTTTCATTGCAGAACTTTCTCCAATAATCTCAGAAAAATCATCTTTTAAGTTAATAATAGTAGACAAGGTCTTATTTTCTTTAAGGAGTTTTGATTGTTTAATGGCTTCAATGACGGTGAGTCTAAACTCATCTCCTTTAAAGGGCTTCTCTAAATAACGAAAAGCCCCTTCTTTTAAAAATTGTATCCCTACTTCTCTGTCACCATGGGCAGTCATGACGATTACAGGCACATCCGATTGAATTGATTTCAATGCTTTTATGAATTCCAAACCATCCATTTCAGGCATTTGATAGTCAACAATCACCAATTCAGGTGAATGTTCGATACATTTTTTCAAGCCCTGCTTCCCGTTTGAAGCGGTTTCAAATATAAGGTTCTCATCCGATAACAATCGAATAATAGATTTAACCAATGACTCTTCATCATCTATAATGACCACGCAATTTTCAAGCATCTTATTGTAACTATACCAAACTTCAGAAGCCATGAGCAAAATTACTAATACAATAACCACCCATGATATACTTTAAATATGGATCAGCAGTCACCTCCAAACCTAAACATATTAATTGTTGAAGATAACGAGGACGACATTGCTATTTACCAACGGGCATTTAGCAAAACCACACAGATAAATACCATTTATTGTGTTTGTAACGGTATTGATGCCCTAAAATTCTTAGCTCATCAAGCCCCATTTCAAAACCCGTCAGATTCTCCCCCGCCTGACCTGATTCTTATGGACATCAACATGCCAGGCATGAAAGGACCTGATTTGCTGAGCCAAATTAAGTCAAACCCCAACTTTAATTTTATACCTTGCATTATGTTATCTTCATCAACCCAGCCAGCAGACATTAAAAAATGTTATAGCCTTGGTGCTTCTGGATATTTAAAAAAACCTATTTCATTTGCTTTATTTATTGACCAGTTAAATGTTTTTAATACCTACTGGGGGCAAATGATATTAGCGCACTCACATGATACTGCCATCCAATGAAACGTATATTAGTGGTTGAAGATGATGAGGACGATCGGTATTCTTTACGCCATTACCTACACAAATCCAATTTTACACATGTGTATTTTAGTCCAAATAGTAAAGGAGCTTTAAAATATCTCTCTGGGAATACCGTAGATTTGGTGATTATTGATACCCTTTTACCGGATATGAATGGCATTGAATTATGTAAAACCATTAGAGAAAACGATGCTTATCTTGACATTAAAATCATTATTATGACTGGCTCATATGAAGAAATAAATGCGGTGCATGCAAGAAGAGCAGGTGCAAATGATTATGCTGTTAAAACAGCTAAATATAGTTCTCTTATAGACATCATACAAAAGACCCTTTGCACTCAAGCAAGTGAGTGAATCGGCAACTTAACCGTAAACGTTGCACCCTTCCCCTTTTCTCCACCAACCGTTATATCCCCCCCGTGCTGTTTAATGATGTCATAGGATATATTCAACCCAAGCCCAATACCTTTACCATCTGATTTTTTAGAATAAAATGGATCAAATACCTTCTTCATATCCTCTTTCTTTATACCAGGACCATTATCCGATATTTCACAATAAACAAAAACACCCTCTTGAAATGTTCGGATATGGATTTCCCCTTTATCAGTATGTTCGATTCCATTAACCGCCTGAGTCGCATTCAAAATTAAATTTAAGAGCACTTGATTTATTTTTCCCACATGGCACATTATTTCTGGAACTTCTCCAAAATTTGTCTTCACATTTATTTTATTTCGATATTCGTAACGACTCACAATCAATGTATTCTCAATCGCTTTATTCAGATTCAAAGCTCCATTTTCTTGCATACCTCTTCCAGAAAAATCTGACAATGCTTTTGTAATCGCATTGATACGGCGAATGCCTTCCAAAGTTTGAGAAAACAGATCATCCAAATCTGTTAATATATGATCTATTTTCAACTCTTTTTGCTTGGTTTCTAATTGGCTTAACTCTTTGTTGTATGGCCCATCACAAATAGCTCTGAAAAATTCCTCATGGTGTGTTAATATCTCCTTCAGCTTTGTCACATACAGCTGCAGTGAAAATATATTGTTCTCTACAAAGCCCAACGGATTATTAATTTCATGCGCCACACCCGCAGATAATTTAGCAATTGTTTCACGCTTTTGAGCATCATACATATCGCGATGCGTTTTATCTAGCTGCTCAAAATGATCCGATTTTTCTGTGCTAAAAACTGAATGACCTATAGACTTTGAAATTCGATGAATCACCCAATACACAATCAGTGTGGTGAGACCCAAAAGCACAATTCCCAACCAAAACTGCCTCAATATTACAGCCTCTACACCATCATTGAATGTTGATATATAACGTGAACCTAATTTTAATGAGCCATTAGCGGAAGCTGTCTCTTGAATCACCTTATATTGTGTGTCAAACGCATCTTGTACAATCACAAAGCTGCTGATCACAAACACAACAAATCCTAAGATAAGACATGATATAACTGGGACTAATATCTGATGAGAGAGTGTTTGTTTCATCCTATTACCATCATATCGTATGATGACAATATCTCAAAAGTGAACGGCTATGAGATCGGGTCTGACTGAACCTTTTTTAATTGATGCGATATATTTGTAATGAAATCTTTAGATAAAATAAGCACAATACTGCCAAATAAGGCCCCAAACAATGTCACCATTAAATTCTTCTTTTTGTTGGGTTTGGAAGGAGATATGGGCAGGGTAGCAGGGTCTAAAACAGTAATGAGTTGCTTTTGAACACTCAAGTCTAACTCTTGGTTAAGCACGCCCAAGTTCTGGAAATAGCTTGCAATAACCTTCATGACGATCTCGGGATTTTGATGCTCATAAGATAATACTTGCACTGACTCCCTAGAAGAAAGCTTCACCCGTTTAAGCTCTAATTGACCTAAAACTTCAGGCAAGGTATCTGCCTTCAAACTGGACTTCAAATCATTCGCTACTAACAGCTGGATCCGATTACTTTCAACGAGTGAGGATAAGTAACCACCAAAATCTGAAGATTGTGCCCCTGAACCAAGTATTCTTGCATATTGGGATATAAGCCCACTCGTTGCGGTACTCGATGACTTTGGCAGAAAGAAAGTAGTTTCAGCATAATAATACCTTGGTGCAAAATAATTATAGATTACACACCCTACCATTGATATAACTACCACTAACAATATCGTATATTTATGCTTTAGGATTTTGCTGACGTATTCTAGTAAATCAATTTCATCTTCTTCATAGAGTTGTGACATGAATATTATCCCTACAATTTACCAATAATTAAGACAGCACCCAATACGGTTACAATATTGTTTGAGATCTTGACAATAAAATCAACGGGGTTAAATCTCGTTTTAATCACTTCTGGCACATACACAGTATCCCCCAAAGAAACATCGCTTGCTTTCTTAGAAATTGAGCCATCTGCTTTCAGTACCATCACATTTCTTTTATCTGCATAGTCTGTAAATCCACCCACAGAATTGATGTAATATAACGCATTTTTATACGGTCTATACTGAACAGCTGTGGAATGGTGAACACCGCCTGTTATAAGCACCGAAGATGGCATCTCTGGTACATAAAGTGTATCTCCATCTTGAATGGCAATGTCATATTCATTCCCTGATTGATTAACGATTTCATCTAAATTAATCACTAACCTCCCTTTGCTTAATTTTATTTTTTCCTCAAGAAAGCCCAATGCTTCTTTATAGGTTTCAGAGCTTCCCTCTCTTTTTTGGTCATAGAAGAGACGTTTTTTCTCTTCAAGGAGAATCTTATTATTCTCTGTTTTCTCTCTTTTAAATATCGCTTGTCGTGTGAAAACAGCTCCTTCATAAAAAGCATTATGAGACAGTCCTCCTGCCCTTTGTATGATAGAACTTAATGATTCTCCATCTCTTGCCATGTAAATACCAGGGAAATTAATTTTCCCAGATAACAAGATACGTTTTGTCTCAGACAAGCTAGAACGGGCTCTCACAAATACTTCATCATTGTATTGCAAAAAAATGTTCTGTGTAGATGCCGATTTATCTTTACTTATATCTAATTGATATAGCTGCCTTCCCTCTTGAGATAAAGACCGTCTAAACACCTCAACTCGGCTCAAATCTGCTCTAGAATCTGGTTTTGATAGAAATACCAAATCCTTCACCTTCATACCGATAAAGAATGTGTACCTTCCAGGAGACTCAATTGACCCGCTGATAGATACAAACTGATCTCCTGAAATGTTATGATGAGAATATACACGCACAACATCCCATTGGGCCAATTTAAATTGCTTTGTTGTTTCATCATGATAATTCAATCCAATCAGTTCTCGTCTATCTTTAGAAATATATCGAAAGACATCTATTTTCTCTAAAAAAGTATCATCTTCAAAGCCAGAGCCATATTCAATCAGCCTCTCTAAAGTCATATCTGTTTCAATTGCATATACACCAGGGCGCTTCACATTCCCCTCTAGGGTCACATATTTATAAAGTGTTTCTGATACTGGGAGTATAGTGACCGCATCACCATTTTTTAGTTTTGTTTTTTTGAGGGCTTTAACCATAGATGGCTTTGAGTCGAAAGATAAGTCTTTAATGACCTGTTGATCACCATTTTCTATTTGCGCAACTTGAATATGTTTATAATAGGACGTCGCTAACAGCCCTCCGCCCAAAGTAATTAAATCATATACCGTGTTTTGTGGGATTAACTCATATATGGCAGGCCGTTTCACACCCCCTTTAATCAGAGCAACCGGCCCAATAGAAGGTACAAATATAGTATCATTAGGCTCCAGTTTTACATCATGATGACGATTTCCATGAATGAGATATTGATATAAATCGATCGTGGCAATAATTTTATTATTACGAATGAGCTTAATATTTCTTAGAGAGCCAATTTTCGTGGGACCCGAGGCTTTATACAGTGCCTTAAGAACCGAAGAAAAAGAAGGGATTTGATACGTACCAGGATAAGTCACATCCCCTAATACATACACAGATACGCTTCTAAGACCATTCATCATGACACTCATCTCGAAGTTGGTATAAAGTTGACTCAATTCTGTATTGAGCACTTTTTTCACATCTCCAAATCGGACACCCAATAAACTAATATGACCAATTTTCGGAAGGAATATCCGTCCTTGCTCATCTATTTTCATATCGTACTGTTGCTCCAGCTTACCCCAAATATATACGAGAAGGCTGTCACCGGGCCCCAAAATATAGTCTGGACCCACCTGAGATTGTTCCATTTGAAAACTATATCGTTCAAATATACTTCTCTTCTGAAAAATATCATATCCAAATTGTCTAACGGGAGAAGAAAGTGCAGAACCATGACCTTTATTAAGTTTAGCGCGCGCCTTGTCAGCGGATACGCTCACTTGCGCTTCTACTGAGTGTATATTAGAAGAAGCGTGTCTCTCAAAAACAAATGGGTATGGGTTGGGCGTCGCATCTACAGAAAAAGTGGGCACATACTCCTTCGACACAAACATCTGCTCAATAACTGACAAATCAGAGGTATCACCTTCAACATTACTATTTTGATATATGCTATTTCTCTCTTCAAGCTTATTGGGATTGACTTGTCGAGTGTAATCAGATTCTTCAAAAACTTGCTCTATATCTGGAACGGTTTTCCTTCCAGGGTTTTGCGTTTGAGACATATCAATGCCTGACAAATAGGATGTATATTTTGGATTAGTCCTGAGCCTCTGTTGTGTTTGCGGTGACAAGTTTTGCATGACCCGTGCCCGCTCTTCAACAGACATACTATAAAACATCTGCTCCAACTCTAAAGGACTCGAAAAAAGGGGCATACTGAATAGTATAAGCAATAAAGAGCCCAGAAAAAACGACCGCAGTAACCGATTACTCGCTGTGTTCACCTGTTACATCCCCCCAAATAATTTCATGAATTTTGTTATAAATCTTATCCGAAATGGGAACATTTTCAACTTCAATCTCATTTATAGTTTCCTTTATAGAATCGGGAATGAAGGGCATAATCTCTGCCTTTTTATCCTCGTCTAACTTAGCCAAAATAAACGCAATCACCTGAGGATTTTGCTTACATATACGGTCTGCTATTTCTTTAGTACCAGGACCACCTTGAGGATACACTGACTCTGGAGCAGATGCAACATCTTCATTTTTTTCAGATAACTCAATCTCTTCAACTTGTGAATTAGATTCAGATTTTTGTGCAGAAGATAATACTTCTGAAAGCAGCGCATTAACCGCTTCTGGATCTGCTTTTGGAACATGTTTCATTTCAGATAATAAGAGATCTCTCACTTCGGGAGATACATATTCCATTACGGGATGATCTGTCCCCAAAAGAGACATCAACAATAGCGCCTTTTCTTTACCACTAAATGTTATCATGCTGACTGTTGCTCCTTCACTTCTTCCTGCTGCTCACCCGTCACTTGGCACCAGGACTCTAAAACTTTGGCCAAAGACTCTACATCAACATCGTTGACTTTTTTGAGAAGCTCTTCATGAACATCACCCGTTTTTTTTGAATCGGTGTCAGAGGGCAAATCAGATAACTGTGCCTCTTCAAGGAATGACCGTTTCGACCGGGCCCGCTTCAAGACAACCCCTGCCACAATAAAAAGTCCTATACCGAAAGTAACAAACCAGTAATCCATTACTATATCTATCCATTTCTGAAAAGATAACATCCCAACGATCCCCGCAAAAAAAGAGGGTTTATCTTCCACAGGTTTTACATCACTTACGACAACACTCTGACTGACTACATTTGAATCTGGCTTGGCGGTTAGTGTTACCAATGATATGTGATTCACATGGCCTTTATTGAGCTGGATAATATCTCGTCCTTTTACATAACCAATCGCACTTGCCACCGTGGAAAATATTTCCTTTTTCAAGAGTTTATTGAGTTGGATCTTTGTTTGATCCGCCACAATACTCGTGGTTATTCTGTTAATACGAAATTCCTGGCCTATGGACGGTCCAACTAGCTCAACATTAATGGCTAAATTAAATCCATTCCTGGGAATAATTGAAGATAATTGACCGATCGCCTTTGTCTCTAATCTTTTCTCTATTGTACGCTTGGCCTGAACCCAATTTTTAACGGCGTTCTGTGTCGGCTGAACGACATTTTCTTCAGTAGGAGCAATAAATGCTGCAGCCGGCACGGCTTGGGGCTTAGACTGAGATTCAGAAGACTCTTGTTTGTCATTATACTTTGCCCACATCCGCTCCCACACGCCAGTAGACAACACTCTACCTTGTGTATCGATGACGGACACATTTTGAGGTAATAAACCCTCAACAGCACTTGATGTCAACTCTATAATGCTAAACACCAGATCATCTGTGATCACATACCCATTTGCTTTGCGAATGAGTATTGATGCCGTCACAGGGTGCTGAGCAACAGAAAAAAGACGTCTCTCAGGCATTACAATTTGAACTTTACTGTCAACAATGCCATCTAAACGAACAAGCGCATTTTCAAGCTCCCCTGATAACGCTCTCATAAACCGTATACGCTTATCAAACTCTGTCACACCCACTGTTTGCGCTTCATCAAAAATGGCAAACCCTTTGGCACTACCCGTTGGAACCCCCTTCCGTGCTAGTAGAATTTTGGCGTCTTCCAGATAATCTTTCTCCACAAGCAAATCAAAAAACTTGCCTCTTTGTTCAAAATCATATCTAATTTCATTGAAAGTAAGTTCCCGAATGACATCTGCCAACTGCTCACCATCCAACTGTTGATACAGCTTTGCATACTTCACTTTCTTATTTCTGTTTTTTCGATTATTATTTGGGATTGTTGGCGATATTGTAGCCGTCTGCTCTTGGTTCGTTAAAACGGTTGATTCGCTATTATCATCCCCTAAAACCCGCAAAAAAAACAAGACTGAGACTATAATTAACACAGCCAATATAATAATGGCAATAATGACCGTTCTTCTTCTTGAAGTCCCCTCAATATTATCATCTAATGTTTCTTCCAAAATATCTTCGTCTTCTAACGGTTCTGGAGCACCTACCTCAGCCATATGATTAATCAGTCCTTTTTTAATTTCATTTTATTATAACGGTGTGTTCTGAAGTTGTGTAAAAGTTTGAACACTTGTCGTAAGTACAGTTGTTGCCAATTGCATAGCAAGATTCAATTTACTCGTTGATACAGACACTTCATCTACAGTCGCTTTCCCACGTAAATATCGTTTAATTAACCGGTTATTTTCAGCTTCCATAGAACTTAAACTGGCAAAAGCAGATACAGCATGATCCATTAACAACTGAAATGGTGGCGTGTTCAGGGCCATGGGGACAGGCTTTGCGAGTCGAGATGCCTGCGATTGGCTTAACTGTGTAGCTGATAGAGCGGATATATAGTCTGCCATTAAAAACTCCTTACCATACCTTTTTAGCGCAATTTCCCAAATATAACAAGTCTTTGGTCAACAAATCAAGCACTATTTAAGCAATTCTAAGGACTGCTGATACATTGCTTTTGCAGATTTAAAAGCAGTCACATTCGCTTCATGAAGAAGCTGAGTATATGCCAAGGTAACCATTTCTTCTCCCAGACTCACGTTAGGAACATGCACAAATCCACTTTTATCTGAAAGTGGATTAGGCGGATCATACGCTTTACCAAAAGGCTGGGAACTTTCTCTGATTTCTGACAGTCTTACCCCCTTCTTATCTGGTACTATTACAGCAAACTTGCGGCGGTAAGGCAACCCACTGTCTGTTTTAAATGTAGAGATATTTGCGATATTTTCAGCTGTAATCGTGAGTCGCATCTTCTGGACCATGATACCAGATGCACTAAATTCCATTGCATCATCTACACCCAATGCCATCAAATTAGGAGAAAACACCCCCAAAGAAGCCACACAGAGCAGCAACAAAAGCCTAGGTATGATCATGTCTAGCCACCCTTTCCTAGCGCAGCTATTTTCCTTGTAATAGACATTTTCATTGATAGTAATTTTACATAGGCACTATGCCGTAAACGTGACTTTGTTAGCCTGGCCATCTCTTCCTCCATGTTCACTTCCGTGAGAGGATACTTAAACTTTTGCACACCCTCATATTCATCTTTGAATCGTATAGGAACAAATCCCTGTGTAGATGTATTGGCAATATTATATGCATAAATGGCCTGTCTGTGTGCCATATCATTGATACCTGTTACAAGACGATTTTCTGCTGGTCCCATAACCACTTCATCTATTGTCATATATGTTTTTTTCAATCCAATACTTTGTCTGTTTACTGTTTTTACAGAATTATGATCTAAGATGTAACCTTCATTTAGATACGGATTCACCCCATACAAAATGGCTGTAGAAAAAATAAAATAACAAAAAATCAATAATCTCATATATGATCCTACTATATCACACTATTAAAAATCATATTCCTGCTTTAATTTGTTCTTAAGCCGATTTAAAACTTGATGATGCATTCTTGAAATTTTACTTTGAGACATCTTCAACTTTGAGGCAATCGCTTTTTGACTCATCCCTCTCCTATAAAATAAGTTCACAAACCTTACCTCTTGCTTATTCAACTCTTTATCTACGGCCTCCCATAATATTGAATTGTTTTCCTCTTTCTCCATATTTTCAACAAACTCAGGCTTAGATTTGCCTTTACCAAATCCCGTATCAATATTTTCAAGGGATAAAGAATATGATATTGCTGAGCCTGATATAAGATCTTGAATATCACCCTTAGTATTATCAAATGGTCCATTCACTCCGATCACATGTCCCTCTAATAATTGTGCAATCCTTTCTTTTGCTTCCTCTTTGTACTTTCGGTAACTAGATGGACTTCTTTGCTGCCATTCCTCTCTTATCTTATCCAATATTTCTCCCTTAATTCGAATGGAAGCATATGTAACGAATTTCGCCCCTTTTTTAGCGTCAAATAACTCCCTTGCCTTAATAAGGCCTTCTACTCCCCAAGAAACCAAGTCATTAAACACAATGCCAGGAGGTAATTTTCTGCCACTCGCCAATTTGGATGCTACCGTTTTAACGGTGGCAAAGTGCATTTTTACAAATTTTTCAGGAATTGATTTTTTTGATTTATGAGAAGACAGTTCATGAGCCCTTAGCCCATCAACATCAATTTCAAGACTGCTTTCTTTTTCTTGATCCAATGATTTCCTTAAATCCAAATAGATTCAACTCCGCAAGTTCTCTCGCTACTTCATCCATTATAATTTCATCAGCAATTGGATTTTCCATATCCATGACAACACTATCATTCTCATCCTCATCTTCAAGTTTAAAGGCTTTAGATGTAAACACATTCTTTAAAAATATTTTCTTAAGAAAATATGCTTCAAACTCAATCATTGCCGCTTGCTCTGCATCGCCCGACAGATAGGCTCTTTGATTATTGACACTTTGGTTATATTTTATAAACTCTGGATATAAGTTACTTAGTTCAAGCATTTTTCTTCAACTCCTTATCATACTCAAATCAACTCAATACTTGCTATCAATGCACCCGATTTCTTTAATGCTTGTATGATAGAAACCAAATCTTTGGGCGTGGCCCCTATTTCATTTAACGCCTCTACAAGGCTTGAAAGTGTTGAATTCGGTGATAAATGTATCACTTTTTGTGAGGACTCTTTAACACTTACTTGCTTTTTACTATGACGATCATCACCTGGAAAGGTATAGGCGAATTCAGGTACGTCTTCTATGTTTATTGACACATTTCCGTGGGTTAAAGCGACAGGAAATAATCTGACCATTTGGCCAATAACTACCGTGCCTGTCCGAGAATTTATTACGATTTTTGAAGATGTATCTGGCGTAAAAGTAATATTCTCCAAAAGTGCCACAGTCTCAACAAAATCGTATTCTTTTGATTTGTCTATGGGGATTTTAATGGTATTGGCATCCATGGCTTTAACCCCCACATACCCTTTTTCTTCAATCGCCCGAGACGCTCTTGTTGCAGTCACAAAATTGGGCTCATTCAACACGATTGTAATATGATGAGGGTCTTTAGGCGTAATGGATACCTCTCGTTCAACGATCGCCCCATCTGGAATTCGCCCAACTGTTGTTTGATTTTTAAGCATCATACTACGATTGGATTTACCAGAAAGCCCCCCAACGATTACAGGCCCCTGAGCCACAGCATATGTATTAAAATCAGGCCCCTTAACTTCTGTTAATAACAATGTACCACCTAATAGGCTTGTGGCATCTCCCAGAGAAGACACCATAATATCGATGGTTTGCCCTTTCTTAAGATATGGTGGGAATGAGGCTGTCACCATTACAGAGGCCACATTTTT
>JABSQL010000245.1 GCA_013215865.1 Candidatus Margulisiibacteriota bacterium | reverse complement strand
TTTTATATCACGTTTTGCCCATTACCTCAACTTTTGGAATAAATTTTTTGCGATAAGATTCACCATCTAACACAATTCTATATGCTTTATTGATAATTCTAGGCTATCAATTTAAGGCGGGACAGCCTGCTGCATAAAGGGTGGTGGCAGTTTCATCTTCTTTCCAATTCTTGGCGAAGACAGTGGATCAAGATTATCAACAATATATTTGAAAAGACATTCTGGTTCTATTCCAGACAATCTTTCGCAAGCTGTTGTCCCGTCAGTTCGCGTTAAAAAATAATTTCGAATCCCTGTTTGTGAGATTAGCCTTTTTTCTGGCAGTCCTCTTCCGTTAAAATGAATCTGCGATAGCCAGCCATTCCGACCTTCAATCGCAGAGGTGGATCGTATGAAAATCTTCGCCATGCTAATGGCCCACTTCGTATATTTTAAATTGGAAAAACATCGAATGGTTAGCTGATGTTTTTCCAATTCGGCTTCTGAATTCCTGTACGATAATTTGTAAAATCGCCTAATAATTTTAGAATTTGTCTTCTTGATCTGGGCTTTCCAATACACAAATGGTAGTAAATAAAACATCATCCAGTCTTTAAATTCTTGTGTACAATCTAAACCATCCAATGAGGTTTCTACCCAAACCCACCATTGATCAATTTGCTGGGCCGCAGCAGGGATTTCTTTTTCAACCCTTTTCATTTTATTTCTTGGATCAGGGATATCATGCTTATCTTTAATTTTTTTGATGGTCGATAAACTGGATTGCATCGCTGACGCCGCTGCCTTACTATTTTGTTTGCCACTGCTCAAAATAGTGAAAGGATGCAAGGTGAGAGATAGGTTTCTTAAATGTTTTTGATAGGTGCGTTGATCCAATAGTACGGACGCTAGTTTATCTTTTAGGTCAGCCAGTTTTTCCTTAATATTCCTGGTTTGTCTGGCTTTTCCCGCAAGCTTTTTAATCTCGCTTTCAATACTTTTTTGGATCCGATTAAACGAAAATTTCATGACACTGCTCAAATCATTCATCATATGGAAAAGATCCGGGATGCGGATCACCTGAAAGGTTTTATCGGCTAGTTTTAATAATGCTTTTGCCTTGTCACTGAGAAAGCATCTGACAATTTTAAACTTTGATATCCAAGGTGTAGACACCGCTTCCCATGTTTCATGATCTCTTTTGTCTTTAATCTCCTCAGTGAATATGAACCCTGATTGAAGATCCATTAATACCAAATACATGATCCCGGAAAGGTAGGTTTCGTCGGCACCAGGAGTGATTTCTAATTCAGATGCTTTTTCTTTAATGAGCGCATCGTATCGATCTTTATACTGAGCAATCAGTGTATCAATTTTATTTTCAATCTTCCTTAAGCTATCCGCTGAAAGAGCAGCAAAATAGCTCAATCCAAGCAGAGAGATAAATAATGCTATTCGATCTGAGCCAACACTAGCCGCAACCCCAAAGACTAAAATGGTGGCCGCTACAAATTTTAAGATCCATTTCTGTCCATCCGCTGTCTCAAAATAATCGGCACCCAATATCCCAGACCTTCGATTAACTTTTTGTTGATGCCGGTGGATGGCACTTTTTGAGAATCCTAGTGATTTTGCCAATAATCTAACTGACTTATGCCAACTCGATTTCATCTGTTCGGTAATTTTATAGGAGCTATCTTCGATCATTCGTAACGATTATGACTAGATTTTTATAGGGTCTGATTATATGGATTGTTGGATGATATTCACACTGGTTTGTCCCGCCTTAAATTGATAGCCGGATTGTCCAAAACCCAGATATGTTGGCTTGGTTTTGTGCTGTCAGGCATTATCGTAAGCAATACAATCTGCTGGGCCATATTTCA
>JABSQL010000244.1 GCA_013215865.1 Candidatus Margulisiibacteriota bacterium | reverse complement strand
GGCATTTATGTCCAAATTTGTAGGCTCTTCACACAAGGTACTGATAGAGCAGAAAAAGAACGGGTACTGGACGGGTTTAACGGACCATTATATTCGGGTCAAAGTAGCATCTGATCACGATTTAAAGAACAAAATTATACCTGTACACCTAACACAAATAGATGACGCCCACATGTTGGGACATCTGGCCTAAATGCTACCCATTGCTTCACGGGTCATTTTGAATCAGGATGTGGTTGAAATAGGGGACCCCGATGATCTAACACCCGATATTATTTTAGAAATCAAAACCTATTTGGAAAGCCTGAAACCATGGCGAAAAGGGCCGTTCAAAATATTTGGAATAGACATAGAAGGCGAATGGCAATCTCATATGAAGTGGAACCGAATATTGCCGCATATATCATCATTGACGCATAAGCATGTCTTGGATATTGGCAGTAATTCTGGGTACTATCTTTTTCGTATGATGGCTGAGCAACCTGAATCTGTGGTAGGTATGGATCCTGCAGAACGATATTATCGTCAATTCGCGATTCTAAATCGCTTTGCAAGTATCGAAAATATAAAGTATATCCCTCAACGGGTAGAAGCGTTCAAAGAAAACCCCACCCCTTTTGATACGGTATTTTGTATGGGAATTTTATATCATAACAGAGATCCAAAGGCGTTGCTGTCACATATTTATGCGCTCATGGTAAAGGGTGGGGAACTGGTGATTGATACGCTTATTTATCCGGGAAAAAATCGTTTTATATTTGAGCCGGAGTCCCGGTATGCGGGCATGAATAATGTCCATCATTTACCCACTCTTTCTGTTTTACTCGACTGGATGAAGGAATCCGGTTTTTCTCGTAATCAAGTGGTAGATACCAACCAAACAACGATAGAAGAGCAGCGACAAACAAACTGGAGCCCGGGTTATTCATTAAAAAACTTTTTGCTTGGGGAAGACAAAAACAAGACAACAGAAGGGTACCCAGCGCCTTTAAGAGCTGTTGTTATTGGAAAAAAATGTAACTAACAGTTCTTATAATCTAGAAATGTCTCTTGTCATGTTCAGTCATATTATATACAATTCCCTATGACAGTGTGGGTTTTTCAAACGTTGCCGATGTAGCTCAGTTGGTAGAGCAGCTGATTTGTAATCAGCAGGTCGTCAGTTCGAATCTGACCGTCGGCTCCACAATGCCGAGATAGCTCAGTCGGTAGAGCAGAGGACTGAAAATCCTTGTGTCGGTGGTTCAATTCCGCCTCTCGGCACCACACAATCTTCAATAAGGACGTTTAACAATGAAACGTAAACAACTCTTTACCGCTACAATTTGCATGTTGATGTTACTGTCTATGGATTTATTCCCTTTTGGCGGCGAGCCCAAAGAAGAAGAAAAAACTAACTTAGCTCAACGAGAGCAAACCTATAACTATTATTCGAAAGTGCCAGAACGATATGGACATAAAATGTCTCTTGCTTCTCCACAACATCAGCTCGAAACAAGCCAGGAGACCGTCGTTGTTTCGGGTTCCAATCGATACCTGAGCCCCACGTATATCAACGGGAATGAAGTTACATTAGATTCTGAAGGGAATTTTTCTGAAACAATTTCTTTGAACCGTGGAAAACAAAGCGTTATTGTATCATTTTCAACTCCGGAACATGCGCTTGTTAATATTAAACGGGATCTCATTAGATTAATAGGTTCTCATAAATTATTAGGAACAGAAGAAAAAAAGCAACTGCTATATTTTAGGAATTCCTCATTTGTTGCAGACCTACCTTATGATCACATGATGTTAACGCGTGCAAGTTTAGCCTATTTCGTTGCCCGTTTACAGGGTTGGGAACTCGGTATGAAAACAAAAGGGTCTCAGTTTATAGATGTTCCTCAGGATCATTGGGCGGCGGATGCAATAGATAAAAGCATTACTAGCCAAATCATGGCTGAATTTCCAGATGGAAAATTTCGACCAGATGAGCCTGTTAAAAGAATTGAATATATTGTAACGGTTGTTCGGGCCTTAGGATTGCCGACTCAAATGGAAGAAGCATCTTTTCCTTATAGAGATGTTGACCACAAGAGTTGGGTTGCAAAATTCATTAATTCTGCGTTCAAGCATCACCTTATTTATGACAAAAATGAGCTTGAACCCAATGGCAGTGTAACGTTTTTGGAATTTAGTCACCTGGCATTGAATGTACCCGATGTTAAAACCGAAATCGAGAGCCGAATGGATTTTTCAATCGGTTTTAATGTAACGGATAAATTTGAACAGGACAAATTAGATCCGATTGCTTTTGGACTCATTCAGAGGAAAAAGGACGATTTAACGACTCAAAAAATTAACGTTATTCAGCCAGAAGATATGGCGTATACCTTTGAATCTCATGTTAACGTATTTGGTCACGCAAGAAATAGCACACCGATTCAAATCAATGATATTGCGACCAATCGAGGAGAGGATGGCCAATTTTCAGTAGATATACAATTGGATATAGGTAAAAATAATATCAGCGTTCAATCTGGTGAAGATAAAAAGATTATTTC
>JABSQL010000243.1 GCA_013215865.1 Candidatus Margulisiibacteriota bacterium | reverse complement strand
ATTTTTTTTAAATAGGGTGTTATGGTGAGTGCATGCTCGAACCCCCTTTGAGAAAGAAATGGAATCGTATTATCAAATGTTTCTACATGATAGGCCTGTACAAAATGGGAGGTATATCCCACCTTCTTTAAATATGTTCCTATAGATTCTGCCTGGATATCAGGATACTTGGTAAATACCTTACCAGTAAGGCTGGGGATCATGGAAAAAAGGGTCGCGAAGTGACCCTTGGACGTTTGAATGGAGTTACCGTAAAAGTGAGGAATATAGATGCTTTTTTGAATCAGGTCATTCATGAACGGTGTAATCTCACGGTGAGTATCTGTTTTTTTAAGAATCACACTTTCCTTTAAAGATTCGACCAAAATGATAAAAACATGGGGCTTTGAAGGTGACTGGGGAAAAATATGATTAAAAGATTCCCCGTTTTGAATCAACGGGAAAGTCCCTGCCTCATAGACAATCGTAACCGGTGGTTTGAAAACGTACCGATATATCGTTTTAAAAAAGTGTGTATAGGGATCATGGGCTGTAATGGGAGCTGCTACGATGAGAACATATAAAAGGAGGGTGCTGCCTATTTTGGGCCAATATGGTTTTTGCTGGGGATAGCCTGATATCCATTTCTTCCAAATTTCAAAAAAGAGCCATATACCCATAAAACCAGCGGTATAATACAAGGCATCCAGATTCAATAAACTGAGCATGACACCGGGCGATTCTACATTAAAGATGCTTGAAAAGTTGTCGATAATGATAGCGGCATCAAATGGTTCTTTAGCTGCAAAATGATAGGCTGTTCCGAGGCCAAAAATACCTAAAAACATCATATTTGAAATGACCAGTGCGATTTTGTTGAAGCTGAAGGCAGTTGAAATGATCTGAAAAAATAGTAAAGTTTGGAACAAACTTAATATGATGAAGCCAATACCAACAAGTGTAAACTTAAATCCACCCATATTGGGTGCGGAATGAATTTGATACATATAAAAAAACTGAAGAAACACCATGAAGTAAGCCATAGGGCCAATGTTTGTGGGGAAATATTTTTGGATGAACTTCAAGATTTGAATCTTCACAATCACACAATGAAAACATGACAGCGCATAATTTTCCATCTAGTAAGATGGTTTGACCTTAAAGGTTACTTTGGTTACCATTAACACAATGACCAAAACAGCCGTTCTATTAGCTGCAGGGTATGGGTCCCGAATCAGTGAATTAACCACCCTTCCAAAATGCCTACTTTCGGTTGGCGGATCTACAATACTTGAACGCCATTTAACTTTTTTTCAATCCTGCGGTATTGAGGAAGTTAAACTTGTTGTGGGATATAAAAAAGATCATATTTTAGATCATATCAAACCGTTTCACTCTCAACTAAACATCTCCATCTGTGAAAATATCGATTTCAAGGAAAAGGGAAATACCTATTCAATGTACCTGGGTCTGAAACATGTTAATACAGACGTGATTATATTGGATGCAGATTTGGTATATTCTGAGGAGATTATGTCTCGTTATCTTCAAGATTCCGCCTCAAATTCCCTGATTGTTGGCCCAGGATCAGAAAAAGATGTTGAAAGCACAAAAGTGCTTATAGATTCTCAGAAACAAGTGCGATTATTGGTGGATAAACGGGAGATTACATCAGAAGAATTGAACCAATACGCATTCATGGGAGAGGCCATGGGAATGATTCGAGTGTCCAAAGCGTCTCTTCCTGATGTCATGCAAACAATGGACACATTCTTTAAAACGGACATCCATTTAGGGGCCAACTGGGAATTATTTATTAATATATATCTACAATCAAATGGTCTTTCTGCATATTTTGAACCATCCAAGCAATGGGTTGAAATTGATACACGTCAAGATTATCAAGCTGCAGAAATACTATTTAAATCTGTCACACAGGATAAATCATAATATGAAAACAACCACCCAACTTAAAACGCTTATCACCAATCAAGCCTTGGATTTTATCATGGAAGCCCATAATGGTTT
>JABSQL010000242.1 GCA_013215865.1 Candidatus Margulisiibacteriota bacterium | reverse complement strand
TGTATTGTTATTCTTTTTCCCCAATACTTTATTTAATTTGTCAAAATTGGCGGCCTATACATTTTTAGGAGGCTTGTAGGTAATGGAACATAAAGAGTTACAAGAATTAACGCATGAGGAATGGCCCGGATTTATGGTGGCGTTTCTTATTTTATTTCCTTTAGGGTGTTTGTATTTGGCCCTAATATTATTAATGAGCATGTGAGGTAAAGAGAAAATGGAAAATGACAAAAAGTATCTTTGGGACAATCCACGAAATATTCGCATCTTATTGGGCGTATTTTTCGTTCTGTGTGTGGGGTTATTTATGGCTGATTTTGTGGTTTACCGCAAGGTTCACTTGAAATTTGAAGAGTGGCCTGGATTTTATGCTGTATTTGGGTTTGTGGCCTGCGTTATTTTGGTATTAGTTTCGAAATACGTGTTGCGACCACTGGTCAAGCGGCCGGAGGATTATTATGATCACTAGTATACACCCGGCATTTATATTTATCGCTGCGGCACTTGTTGTTCCATTTTTTAAGGGGAAATTGAAATCTCTATTTGTGTTATTGGTCCCTCTATTTGGGTTGACCAATTTATTGGGGTCATCCATGGGGTATCATTATGTGATTCCATTTCTGGATTTTCAGCTCATTTTATTTCGATTGGATTCATTGAGTTTTGTGTTTGGCCTCATTTTTCACGTCATATCTTTTATTGCTCTTTTATATATTCTTAACTTCAAAAATGACGTGGAATACACATCTGGTTTTCTATATGCTGGGAGTGCATTGGGAGTGATATTCGCGGGCGATTTACTGACCTTTTTCATTTTTTGGGAATGTTTAACGGTGGGGTCAATGTTCTTGATTTTAGCACGAAAGACCAAAGCTTCTTTGGAAGCTGGATATCGATATATGATGGTTCATGTCGGGGGTGGTCTGATACTTTTGGCAGGCATTGTCATGTATATAGCAGAAACCCATTCTATGGGATTTAACGAAATCGGGTTGGGGAGTGTGGCAACGTATTTAATATTTATTGGGATTGGTATTAATTGTGCCTGGCCTATTTTTCATACATGGTTAACAGATGCCTATCCGGAAGCCACAATAGGTGGGGTGATATTCTTAAGTGCATTTACTACTAAAACAGCGGTATATGCGCTAGCTAGGGCGTATCCTGGTGCGGACATTTTGATATGGATTGGGACCGCGATGGCGGCATTTCCGATATTTTATGCGGTGGTTGAGAATGATTTACGTCGGGTATTGGCCTATAGTTTGATAAATCAGGTTGGTTTTATGGTGGTGGGGATTGGACTTGGAACAGAGCTGGCGATTAACGGTTCTATTGCCCACGCCTTCAATGATGTCTTATTTAAAGCGTTATTATTCATGTCTGTGGGTGCGGTTATGTACCGAACAGGTAAGGTGAATGCCACAGATTTGGGAGGGCTGTATAAGTCGATGCCGTTTACGTGTCTATTTTGTGTGATTGGGGCGGCGTCTATATCTGCATTTCCGTTGTTTAGTGGGTTTGTGAGTAAGTCTATGGTACAAACGGCAGCGGCAGACCAGCATTATTATATTGTATGGTTTGTCCTTTTATTTGCATCGGCGGGTGTGTTTCATCATGCAGGCATTAAAATACCGTTCTTTACCTTCTTTTCTCATGATGCGGGACATCGGGTTAAAGAAGCGCCTTGGAATATGTTGGCAGCCATGGGGATTGCGGCCTTTCTCTGTATATTTATTGGTGTATTTCCCCAATATTTGTATGCGATTTTACCTTTTCAGGTAGATTATCAGCCCTATACGTTGGAGCATGTTTTGGCGCAGAGTCAGTTGCTGTTCTTTTCTGCGTTTGCGTTTTGCTTGTTATTATTATCTGGCATTTATCCTTCAGAAATCCGGGCGATTAACATAGATACAGACTGGTTTTACAGAAAAGGGTCTCGCCTTCTTTATAGAGGCTTAGATTTTGGGCTGAATGGGTTAAATGCGGTTACCAGGCTTGTGGTTGTTGATAAAGGACTGGGATTTCTTACACGTGTAACCCGTCATGCACCGGCGATGTTTTTATCTGTCTTCATGACCCCGTTATGGGCATTGGCGGGATATTCTGCTGAAGAACGGGTCAAGAGGCGGCAATATATATATCAGCGGGCGTCTCGCGTGACATTTCCGGTGGGTGTTGCGGCGATTATTGCGGTGATCTTTATTGGGGCATTGTTTTTTCTTTAATATGCAAAGGGGGGCTTCTTAATCAGGTTATAATGCTAGGTCTGGGAAGGTGGAGACCAGGTAGAGAGGGTAATTGACAATGTCATTGTCACGCTTCAAATTTCTGCTTGATGTTCGGGATAGGAAATCGGGATGGTATTTGTCAGCGTATACTTTTAGACTCTTTTTCCTTTTTTCAGTGGCGGACTTAACTTCAAGAGGATAATTGTGACCCTCATGTTCGTAAATAAAGTCCACTTCTGCTTGGCCAGAGCTTGTCCAATACGCAAGATTTGATTTGCCACAGGTCGTCAGTGCTTGTAGCACATAGTTTTCTGTAAATGCGCCTTTAAAGGTTGTGAAAACACCGTTTGGCTCAGTCAAAATCTTTGGGTCTAGCTTTGAAAGTGCCCCTAAAAGACCGGTATCAAACATATAAATCTTAAAAATTGTTTTGCTTTTATATACTGTAAGGGGTGTTCCTGGTGTTTCAATATTTGGTAGGCTAATGATCAGCCCTGCGTCAATAAGCCATCTGAGCGCGATCTCGTATTCTCTTGCTCGGGCACCGCTTTTGGCGACATTGAACATGAACTTTTTATTATCCTTAGAGAGCTGTTGGGGGATAGATTCCCATAAATTTAAGATTTTAATGGCATCTGTTGGGGGGGCATGTTTTGCGAAATCAGCTTGATATCCCTTTAACAAATGATCTTGAACTTCACGGGCTTTCATAAAATCTTGGTCTGGAAGAAACGCATTTACAACGCCTGGTAACCCACCAACTAACATGTATGTTTTAAGGATATCCATACAGGTTAAATGGATGGCTTCTGGCAAGGGTGTTTCTAAGGTGATATTGGAAAGAGCCTCTCTCAGGGGGTCTTCTCCAAGGGCGCCTAAAAACTCATTAAAGGATAACGGGTATAGGTCTAAAAAATGGACTTGGCCAACCGGGAACCCACTACCTTGTCCCATTTTAACACCCAGAAGTGATCCTGCCGCTATAACATGATAGGCGGGTACTTTTTCATTAAAATATTTTAAACTGGTAAGTGCTTCAGGGCATTCTTGTATTTCATCTAAGATAATCACAGACGTGTTAGGCTCCATTTTTGTATGATGGTGTAATTCTAAGTTCGATATAATTTTAGTGGGGTCTAAATTGCCCTCAAAAAACGTTTTGGTTGTTTTTTGTTCTTCAAAATTGACATATATGTAGCTTTTAAAGTTTTCTTCAGCAAACTTTTTTAGAATATATGTTTTACCCACCTGTCTGGCACCCCGAAGAATTAAGGGCATTCTATGTTTAGAATCTTTCCAGTTTAATAATTCAGCGTAAATCTCCCTTTTCATGGGTTCAATTATACCATATCTTCGAAAAATGTGTAAATTATCACATTATATCATGCAAAAATGTGTATATAATCACATTTTAGTAGGTTATGGCTTTTCTTTTAACACAAAGAGATTCTTTTTCTGGGCTGATAACTTTTTTGTAAGTCCGTTAAAACAGTGTTCCAATTTTACGTTCTTACTTTCTAATTCTTCAAGGCTCTTTAAAATCTGTTTATTTTTGCGACGGTTTAAAAATAATTCATAACATGTTGGGCAGTACCCATGACTAACGCACTCTGATTCCTCACCTTCTTTTATTTCTGAGATATGAGCTTCTATAATTCTCATGCATTCACAACATTGTCGAATATATAACCCTGGTTTTTTGTTTGTTCCATTCATTGTATTATAAGTGTAATATAATAACCGTAATATTTCAATTAATATATAACACGTCTAGAATATGAGTATGCGACTTGGAGAAAAAATCCGAAAAGAGCGTGAACAGCAGGGGCTTTCTAGAGATAACCTAGTCAAAAAGATGGATATTTCTGTAAATACCCTATACAAGATTGAAACAAGCAAAATGCCAAGACCCTCATTTGAGATAATTAAAAAAATTGCAGTTGCACTGAAAATTTCTTTGGATTCACTGTAGCAATCAAGATAAAAATAACCATTTCGAGGATGTCCTCGATATGGTTCAAATTGGGTCCTCGATGCTTTGGCCCCATTAGAACAGTATTTTTATTACTTTGGCGTGGCCAGAAATAGAAATGCTTCTTCACAAAAGAAAAAGTAACTATTGAAATATTTTCATACACGCATAGAGAGGGAGAGAAGTATAGGTTTGTCTTTCCTTGAATTCACCGGCGTATACATGAATACCCCTGCCTGCCTCCGGCTTTTCTGTTGCGTAGATACTCAAACTCTTTAAAACAACCATTTCAACCGCTCATGAAGATTATACAAGGAGTTATTTTGGGTTTCATGAAGATTATACAAAGAGTTTGTCTAAAATATTTCCAAAACGACCGGAAAATAGGTCGTAAAAGAAATGAAATCTATATCTAACCTTAACACCTAATCTGGAGTATAATATAGAGATGGAAAAACGTGGTCTACCCATTGGTATTCAAACATTTGAAAAAATTGTTCAGGGAGATCAGATTTATGTAGATAAAACAGAATTGATTTGTCAGCTGATTAATGGGTCTGGGGCCTATTTCCTATCCCGGCCCAGACGGTTTGGGAAATCCCTACTTATTTCTACAATGGAAGCCATTTTTAAAGGAAAAAAAGACCTGTTTAAAGGTCTTTGGATTGAAAAAAGTGATTATAATTGGAATACATATCCTGTGATTCGATTGGATATGTCAGAAATGCCCAGTTTTTCAGCTAATCAATTTGTAGAAGACCTTAAAGATAGGTTATTAAAAATAGGGCGTGAACATGAAGTTGAACTGGATATTTCAAAATCACTGGCCGGATGTTTTATACAACTGATAGAAGGTGTTTCTAAAGAAAAAAAGGTCGTGGTCCTCATAGATGAATATGACAAGCCAATTATTGACCAGTTGAAAAATACAGAGGTTGCCAAACAGAATAGAGAGATTCTTAAAGATTTTTATGGTGTACTCAAATCCCAGGATGAACATATTAGACTTGTCTTTTTAACAGGAGTGAGTAAATTTTCCAAGGTGTCTATTTTCTCGGGATTGAATAATCTCAATGATATTACAATGGATACTAAATATGCCACGTTATTGGGCTATACCCAGGAAGAATTAGAGCATTATTTTGAAGGATGGATATCCGAGCTGGGTGAATCAACGAAAATGGATAAGCAAACAACGCTAAATGAAATTAAGAAATGGTATAACGGGTATCAGTTTTCAGAAGAGGATAAAGCGGTATACAATCCGTTTTCTACATTACTACTGTTTGATAAACTGACATTCAAATCCCATTGGTTTGAGACAGGTACCCCCACATTTCTTATCGATTTATTAAAGCAGAAGGAATATCGTATTCCAGACATAGATGATTCAGTTGCAAGCGAAAAGGCTTTTTCTAGTTTTGAGGTAGATAATTTACAAGTATTGCCACTCCTATACCAAACAGGATATTTAACGATTAAAAAGTATGATCCTGAATCCCAGTTATATACATTGAGATACCCAAACTATGAAGTCACCCATGCATTTACGGAATCATTGCTAGAAAGCTTTGCTCACACACCAGCAGGGCTCACAGGCAGTTATGCATGGCAACTCATTCAAGCTATCAGAGCAAACGATTTGGATTCATTCTTCAAGATTATGAAGGTATTCTTCGCAAATGTCCCCTATGATCTCAAAGCAGGAGAAGAGAAATACTTTCAAAGCATTTTTTATTTAATACTGGTATTAATGGGAATCAAAATAGATGTAGAAGTGCATACCAATGACGGCCGAATCGATGGCGTGATTGAAACAGAAGATAAACTATACATCCTCGAATTCAAGCTAAATGCCCCCGCAACAGATGGATTGGATCAAATTAAAGAGAAGAAATATTACGAGAAATACCTATTAAGAAAAGACAAATTAATTACACTGATAGGTGTCTCCTTTGATTCAAAAACAAGAACCATCAAGGAGTGGGTGGAAGCATCGCCTCCCTCCTCAACGACCGAAAAATAGGTCGAAAAAGAAATGAAAACCTCACTTGAACACCTCCCAGAAGAAAAACAACAAGATTTAAAACAGGCTGTTGATATTATCCGTGAAGAAGTGAACCCAGAATTACTGATTCTATTCGGCAGTTATGCCCGGGGTGATTGGGTGGAGGATATAGACCCCAACACCCTACACTATCGGTATCAAAGTGATATGGATATGCTGGTAGTCACAGAAACCCGAAAAGAAGCCGAAAAGATTCAGCAAAACGATAAGCTTGACCAAACATTAATGAGACGAATCCGAAGAACACCCATCAGTCTTATTGCTGATGACATTACATTTATAAATCGACATTTGAGGAAAAGCCAGTATTTTTACATCGATATAAAGCGAGAAGGAATTGTCCTTTACGATTCTGGGAAAATTGTATTGACTGAGGAAAAAGATCTCAGTCCACAAGATCGCAAAAACCTGGCAAAAGAAGATTTTGAATTCTGGTTTAAAAATGCCAATGAATTTTATATAGCGCATACTTATATGTTAGATAAACAATATCTCAGTAAAGCTGCATTTCTATTGCACCAAGTGGCTGAAAGTCTGTATAGTACCGTTTTATTGGTATTTACCCGATACAAACCCAATACCCATGATTTGAAGAAATTAATAAAGCGGGTAACAAGTGTGGAGCCCCAGTTTCTTAAAGTGTTTCCCCAAGGAACTGAGGAAGAAAAGGCGCGATTTAAATTGCTGAGAGAAGCGTATGTGAATGCCCGATACAAACCCAGCTATACCGTTACACAAGAAGAGTTAAAGTGGTTGGCTGAAAGAGTGCAGCATTTACAACAACTAACCGAAACACTTTGCAAGAAGAAAATTGAGAGCTTTATACCATAATTTACAGGTGTCTAAATCTTTTACTTATGATTCAAATATACATTCGCTCATGAAGATTATACAAGGAGTTAAATCCTGTTTGGGGAAGATTTTACAAAGAGTTCGTCCAAAATATTTCCAAAACGACCAGAAAAATAGGTGGTTTGTAGGTGGGTCTAAGCAACCCCAATATTGATGCGAGTCAATAATTCATTGATGGCTACTTTAGAATAAGTGCCAGGAAAACTGTGTGCTCTTAGAACGGCTCTTCGTATTCCAGTATCATTAGGATCAAAATCATCCATCATTTCCCTTGCTAATTTCGGGTTAGTATCATATACATCCAGTATCAAAGTGATTAGAAGAGATGGGCTAAGAAAGCGTTTTACAAAGTCTCTAGCATCCTTAGAATCAGTTCTTAGAAGTTCTTTTGCATGTTTAAATAATTCAGTTTGATTGAGGTGATTATTTCTTATCTCTTGAGCCAAATCTTTTAGGTGGTCTTGTCTACTGTTCAGTAGTAAGTGACACAATCCAATAATGTTATCTTTAGTCATATCTGTTAAAGCGTTTGCAATTCCCTTCACATTCTCTTCAATGAAAGACGCTTTATAATCTTTTATTTTCTCAAAAAATTCTTCAGCGGAGGGCACTTTTTTTAGGCTTGCAATAAACTCGTCTCGATCTATCTCTTGACTATTTTTCATAGGGAATTTACGTTTAAAGCCGTTAGCTCTTTTCGTCACAGTGTTATTTATTGCACTTTTAAAAGGACTTTTAGGCATGTCCTTTAAAGTTTTCCGGGTCTGAAAATCACAGTATTCGGCAATAGTATGAGATATATCATCAGGTATCTTGTCTAAATTGGGGTTTAATTCATTTGTTTTTTCTTCGGAGGGTGCTGCAGCTTTTTCATCATCTGCAAGATCCCTTCTAGAAACCTCTGGAGGGGAGGGGATGGGATGAGGCGAGGCTGGTGGGGGTGGGAGCACTTTTTTGTTCTAGTGGATGCGCATCTGGCTTAGAGGACGCCCTTTTCATTTCTAGTTTTGAAACATGAGTGCGTGCAGTCTGTATAGAATGTTTTGCTTTCGTTTTTCCGGATTTGTCTTCACGTAATATCTTTCCATCTACAATATACATGCTCTTTTTATGAGGTTTTGAATACTGCTGCAGTCCCGTAAGTAGCTTATTAGCACTAAATTCTCCCATCTTTGTTTTACCCGATTTCGGATTATATGATCTACCATGCTTTTTATTGCCAAGATTAAATAAACCAACAAATGTTTTAACACCATCTTTTGTACGCTTTCGTTGGTAACCATGTCCATGTTGTTGCCCATTTTTCCATTCACCTTTATAACAAAGCCCTTTTTTAGTAGTAGCTACTCCCCATCCCCATCGCTTATTATTTTTCCATTCTCCTTTGTATTTATTTCCTTTTTGTGTAACTAATGAACCTTGACCATGCCTTTTCCCATTTCTGAATTCCCCAACATATTTAGAATGATTATCATAGCGTGCTGTTCCTCTTCCGTGGGGCTTACCATCTTTAACTTGACCCGTATACCTGAAAGTTTTGCCATTTACGTGTATTCTTTTGTTTTCAACTTGTGTCTGAGAAACAGCTTTTTTGAAGGTAGCATAACTAAAAGTATCATTAAAACTCATTCCATGCATAATAAACACCCCTAAGCATTATTTCCCAGCTCTATACATATATCGAACAGAGTACGTGAATAATTTCACTAAAATATATTTAAATTTTATGGTATGTTTATTTTGGGTAGCTACTTAACTAAGTTATTGTATGATAACATTTGCCAATGAAAACCTCATTTGAGCACCTTCCGGAAGAAAAACAACAAGATTTAAAGCAGGCTGTTGATATTATCCGTGAAGAAGTGAACCCAGAATTACTGATTCTATTCGGCAGTTATGCCCGAGGTGATTGGGTGGAAGATTTAGATCCTGACACCCTGCACTATCGCTATCAAAGCGATATGGATCTGCTAGTGGTGACAGAAACCCGAAAAGAAGCCGATAACATTCTCAAAAACCGTCTCCTCAGCCAATCATTGATGAGACGAATTCCAAGAACACCCATTAGTTTGATTGCAGATGACATCGAATTAGTGAATGGGCATCTAAGGAAAAGCCATTATTTTTTTATAGATATAAAGCGGGAAGGAATTGTCCTTTATGATTCTGGAAAACTCACATTGGCAGAACCAAAGGATCTCAGCCCAAAAGATCGAAAGCATTTGGCGACAGAAGACTTTGACTATTGGTTTAAAAATGCAAGTGGATTTATGAAGGGTTTCCATTTTTATATGCAGGAAAAAGAAAATAATAAGGCAGCATTTCTGTTGCACCAAGTGGTTGAAAGTCTGTATAGTACCGTTTTATTGGTATTTACCCGCTATAAACCCAATACACACGATTTAGAGAAATTAATAAAGCATGTAACACGTGTGGAACCCGAATTTCTAGAAGTGTTTCCCCAAGGAACGGAAGAAGAAAGGGAGCGATTTAAATTACTAAGAGAGGCTTATGTAAAAGCCCGATACAAACCCAGCTATACCGTTACACAAGAAGAGTTAAAGTGGTTAGCAGAAAGAGTCGTATATTTACAGCAGCTAACGGAAACACTTTGCAAGAAGAGATTAGAGAGTTATGGGGAATAACTGCTTCAGGGCACTCTTATATTTCATCTAAGATAATGACAGAATTGCTAGGTTCAGTTAAACATATCTCGACCATCATCCGGTATTTGAACTTGAACTTAGAATGCGTCCGATGGCCCTAAAAAATCGTATTTCTATTGCACGACCTTCTATACACCATCTAACCTTAACACCTAATCTGGAGTATAATGATGGAATGGAAAAACGTGGTTTGCCTATTGGCATACAAACATTTGAAGGGATGATTCGTGGCAATTATACGTATGTGGATAAAACGGAATATCTGTATAAATTAGCAAATGTTCAGTCTAATGATCCAAAGGCACAAGGGGGAAGATACTTTCTCTCCCGACCCAGACGGTTTGGGAAATCTTTACTTATTTCAACACTTGAAGCTATCTTTAAAGGGCGAAAAGAACTATTCAAAGGCCTTTGGATCGAGAAGAGTGATTATAATTGGAACCCATATCCTGTGATCAAGTTAGATTTATCCTTGCCAAGCAGCTCTGATCCAGAAGCATTGAGAAGTGGGCTGTGTAAACGGGTTAAGGAGGCTGCTCAGGAATTACAAGTGAGTCTTGACTTAAACCAATCTCCCCATGAGCTGTTGGGCGACCTTATACAATCTGCTGCAAGTACTGGAGAGAAGGTCGTAGTCCTCATCGATGAATATGACAAACCCATCATTGACCAATTAAAGAATACAGAAGTAGCCAAACAGAATAGAGAGATTCTCAAAGATTTTTACGGCGTCCTTAAGTCCCAGGATGAACATATTAGACTTGTCTTTTTAACGGGTGTGAGTAAGTTTTCTAAAGTATCTATTTTCTCAGGGCTTAATAATCTGAATGATATTACGATGGATTCTAAGTATGCGACCCTTTTAGGCTATACCCAAGAAGAATTAGAGCATTACTTTGAGGGATGGATATCCGAGCTGGGCGAATCAATTAAAATGGATAAGCAAACAACTCTAAAAGAAATCAAGAAATGGTATAACGGGTATCAGTTTTCAAAGGCAGATGATGCGGTGTATAACCCCTTTTCCACATTACTGCTCTTTGATAAAAAAGACTTCCTGTCCCATTGGTTTGAGACAGGAACCCCCACATTTCTCATTGATTTATTAAAACAGCAACAATATGGTGTGCCAGACATTGAAAATGCAGGTATAGATGAATCTGCATTTTCCAGTTACGAGATTGATGATCTCCAAGTATTACCCCTACTGTATCAAACAGGATACCTCACGATTAAATCATATGACACTGAATCTTCTTTATACAAATTGGGATACCCCAACCACGAAGTAAAAGCAGCATTTAGCAGATCATTGCTTGAAAACTTTTCAAAACTTCACAAAGGATTAACCAATAGCTATATCTGGCAACTCATCCAAGCGCTCAGGGCAGATGATCTAGATGGATTCTTCAAGATTATGAAGGTATTCTTCGCAAATGTCCCCTATGACCTCAAGGCAGGAGAAGAGAAATACTTTCAAAGCATTTTCTATTTAATACTGTTATTAATGGGAATCAAAATAGACGTAGAAGTGCATACGAATGACGGCCGCATCGATGGTGTGATTGAAACAAAAGATAGACTATACATCATTGAGTTCAAGCTAAATGCCCCTGCAACAGACGGATTGGATCAAATCAAAGAGAAGAAATATTATGAGAAATACCTAATGAGAAAAGACAAGTCCATTACTCTGATAGGCGTTTCATTTGATTCAAAGACAAGAACCATCAAGGAATGGGTAGAGGCAGCACCTCCCTAAGCATCTGGAGGGGTGACTTGTAATTTAATGAGCCATGAGTCCTTGGTGAAGGGAAAATTAAAGACTTGGTAGCAATAGATTTTCGCTTTCTTGACCCTCTTTTTTCCTTGTCATAACAAGATTTTTTTGAGGGTTCTAATCTAATCGTGTCTTGGGACTGCTATATTTAGCAATCTCACCTTTTTATCTTTAATGAGTTTTAATAAATCGAAAAGAGGGTATAATACTATGGTAGGTTAAAGCCATGAAAATTATAAAATCTATTTTAGGTATTGTTTATTACCCGTTTTCTTTTCTCTTTTCCATCGTATATGGTGTCATTTTTGGCATTATAGGCTCCTCAGTGGGATGGTGGCAGAGACTAACTCATTTCTTTGAAGAACAGAGGATGGGCAAAAAAATACACACTCATAGCCACTCAAAAAAATACGAGGAATTCTATCTATCTAATATTGATGATGACTATGAACGAATAAAAGCAAAAAGTCAATTCAAGTCAGGCAAAAGAAAGTCACCCTTATTTATCCTTCAGATGGGTGTTCACTTGATTTACCATATATTTATTTTCTTACCTTATTCATGGATCAAGGGTGTGATATACGGCCCCTGTGACATATTTAACCATTGTGTATCATTTTGGAACCGTAAGTGGGAGAATAAACAAGAAGATGGGAAAAATCTTAATGAAAGGAGTTTGAACATGAAAAAGAATAAGCCGATTATCCTAATTGTTGACGATGAACCAGAATTTATTGAGAAAATGTCTGAAATTATTCAGTCTGTTGATAAATATGACATTGTTGCCGCTAGTAGCGGTGTTGAGGCATTAAAGGTACTAAAAAAATACCGTTCTTTTGGCCGTTTTGGAAAAAACAAAATTGATTGTATCCTTCTCGATATCAAAATGGAGGATATGAATGGCTTGGAGTTTTTGCAAAAGTGGCGTAAATCAGAATCATTTCTTGATTTGATGCCTGTTGTTATTTTAAGTGGATATGAGGATGTTGAAAAGTGGTCAAAAGCAACCAGTGTCACTGCCGGCATGGTTGCAGAATATCTTAAAAAACCAATTAGAAAAGATGCGCTTTTAGATACCCTGGACAAAATTATTATAAACAAAGAGGCTGAGTTTATGATCGATGAAACAAGAAAAAAGGGGTATCAGAAACGGGAAGAGTTAGAAAAAGAAGAACGTGCTAAGTCTTTGTTTTAGGCCCTTTCATATCTTTTTCAGCAAGTGGTAGATAAACCGTAAAAGTTGTACCCTCCCCTACTATGCTTTTTACCTGTATTTGTCCTTTATGCTCCTGAACAAACTTATGGACAATACTAAGGCCAAGCCCTCTCCCTTTAGTCACATGCCGTGATCTAAACGGCTCCCATATTTTGTTCAACTTATCCTTTGGAATCCCCAAACCCGTATCACCAATTTGGATACAGGCATACTGATCCTCTTTGAATGTCTTCAAAGTGAGTGCCCCCCCTTTTGGCATTGCTTCATTCGCATTTTTCATTAAGTTCGATACTATTGTTACCAAATCTTGCTTATCTCCTTTAATGTTAAGGTGTTGTCTGGACAAAGATTTTGATAGCCTCACTTCCTTTCCGACGCTTCCCTGTTTTACAGCAGTTTCAACAACCTCTTTGAGCTTAATCACTTCTTGATGATTTCTTTCCCTAGAACTCAATCTCAACGTTGTATCTACAATATCATTTGCCCTGTCTAAAGCTTTAATTATATTATTTTTCCTCTTTTTAATTTTCACAGTATCAGGCAAAAATTCTGCTTCGGTTAGGATATATTGAAGCGGATGGCGGAGCTCATGATTGAATTCTTGGATGGTATGGGCAAGTGATGCTATCTTTTCAGATCGAAGGAGTGTCAACGCAAAGTAGAAATGTCCTAATCCCTGCAAAGTAGAAATGTCCTGTTTTAGCAAAGTAGAAAAAGAAGGAGACAGTAGCCCCAGAGGGGGGAGCTCCCCCCTCTGGGGCTTGCGCCCCCAGACAGAGTACGGA
>JABSQL010000241.1 GCA_013215865.1 Candidatus Margulisiibacteriota bacterium | reverse complement strand
TTATTTTACAAATATCTCAATGGAATTTTGAAATAAAATTTCCGTAGGGCGAAGACATTGAATGACTTCCTTAATACTTTAGCCTTCAACTTTGTACTTTGGTTCATCTCTTCTAAAGTAGTAAACTCGCCGATCTCTCCTTTAACCATTGCAGCTCTTTCCAAATTAGTAAAATTCGTTGATCTAACTAGAATTGGACATTTCGCATGATGGTTCATATCCTTAACAGCACCACGAGTCTTGTTTTTGATGTATATATATTCCCCACTAATTAAACCGTATTTAAGCTTTCTATTTTCTTTTGTGCCTCCCTCACCCTTATACTCAAGATACAATGTGTCGTTGCTAACGGAATATTTATACGCCCCAGAATAGGGATCGTTATTTGAAAGAAATAGCGTCGAATCATACACACTAATAACAGGTGTGTATGCAGGATCCCCAGGATATCGGTAATAATGTTTAGCAAGTTGACCAAAGCCGTCTAATGGCATCAGCATAATGAATAATAAGACTATTATTGAGCTATATTTCACTTTATCTGCTGCCTATATTTTTTAACTAGATCAAGATAACTTGGTGGCATCCCTGGTACAGTATAGATACCTTTTTTCAAAGCATCTAAATGTTCTTGCTGTTTTTCCTCAACTATTCTTACCCAATTAGCATTTGTAATTTTTAAATAGCCACCTTTCATAACTTCTCCAGCATCCTTTCGACCTGTGATAGCAAACTCTCGCCTTTTTGCCGCAACTTCATCATCTACAGTGTATAAAGGATCTTTTTCTTGAGGCAACCCAGCAACATCACTAATTTCACCACTTAAAATTTGATATCCATGTTTCGTCTCATGATACAAATCTCCCTGCACGGCCCAATCTATTACTACTCGAATACCAGCTTGTCCATCTCTTGTTTCGGTGATCTCAGTACCTCCTTCTTTGTGCTTACCTACTTTATTAAAATTGTAGAATATATCTGTTACCGCACCCATTGCTACTAATTCTTTAGTAGATGCTTCCAATTCGCTTTTTTGGCCTTGTAAATCCGACAAGGATCCCTTTTGCTCAACGCTAAGGTTATCTACCCCCTGTTTCAAAAGACCATCTATTTTTGCATCTATTTCATCGATCATATCGAAATTATCACCTATCATGTCGTAAGCTATTTCCTTATCGTCATCCGTCTCCCATTCTGCACCTAATACATCTATTAAAGCTGTTGGAGTATTACCAAATCCAACATAGGAACTTTCCCATGGTTTGGCAAGAGAAGGATCGACGCTAAACCAGCGTCCAATTCTCGGATCATATTGTCTGAACATAGTTGTTAAACTCGTCCCGGAGCTGCCCTTAATTTTATCATCTTTCTCCATTCCATTAAAACCATACGTAGAGGAACTCACGCGTTTTTTTTCCGCGAGGCCATTCTTTTCTACAGCATGCATGCAAAATTTAGGATTTACTTCTAGATCCTTTTCTTGGTCGTAATATGATAGTTTTAAACAGCCCATTTGAGGTGGCTAAAAG
>JABSQL010000240.1 GCA_013215865.1 Candidatus Margulisiibacteriota bacterium | reverse complement strand
CAGGAGAGGGTACAAATAGTACCACTTTTCCTTTTTGTTGGTATGTTGATTAAAATCATGATTTTTCAGGAGATCTAGGGCTTGGTCATAGGTGATATCCCCTTTCTTACCATGGCTTTCAAAGTGACCAACGATTGAAGCAATAATATTTTCAAGTCCCAAAAGCACATGGCGAAAAAAGAGAATCTTTCCGTCTTTAATGACATATATATTGAAATAGTGGCCACTAAGATAGGCTGCCGTCATATGTTCATTCGTGTCAATCTCTAAGTATCGGCTGATAAAACTTTCAATCGCGTCAGGCTCACAAATCAACTTATGCACATTGATGCGATGCTTCCTTAATATTTCCATTAAGTGCAAAATATACTCTTTTTGCGAATAATAAATGACATAATCATTCATTCTTTGGTTTTGATCATTCTCATAGGAAGACACTATTTTATAGATATAGGACGACTCTGGGTGAGATTCCATTTTATGATGAATCGCTTGATTGACCTCAATATCTGATAAAGAGGGCAGGGTTAATTTTTCAACTGAAAATTTCTCAAACGATAGACATACATATACTTTCCCAGAGTGAAAAAAGGACGCCGGAATTTGATGCAATGCGCTTTCCAAACATTCCAAAATATTTTGGTTCTCTTTACAGGTAAAAATATCATAGGTTTCGAGTTGCAAATGAGGGAATGACCCCACAGATTTAGTGATATATATCTTCTCTTGATTCAGGTACACGCCTATCTTGTACTTACTCTGACCCATTATACCTGTTAAAAATTGGTTTATATGTTGTCCCATCTCGTAATCTCCCTTTGGTTATCTCTAGTCTTCTATCATATCGATATTGGTTACTGCACCTGAATCCAAGTATTCAATTTCAAATCTTCGGACACCAGAGACATCCATTTCCAACGTTTGAATGGACTTATCTCCCATATTGGGGATATAAATCATTTTAATCACGTTATTGTCCCCATCAAACGCCGTGGCTGTACCTGGCTCTCCTCCATCTTTATCGATGAACATAAAGGACCGTATACTCCATTCTCTATCAAAGGTAATGGTAATCACCCCACCCCTTGGGCTATCATCAGGGCGGTCTACATACCCATCTTGGTTACTATCTGTAATATACTCTGGTAGTATCATGATGTTACCTTGACCCACTTCTAAATCTTCATCTTCAGTGTTGGTGGCATCTGAATCAAACACAATCACAGCATCTGGATTTCTACCCGAAGACTCCCCGGTAATCGTCATGCCATAAGACTCATATTGATCTTCTAAGATTTCACCCTCACCCATATCCTCAAAATTCATAAACACATGAGTGGGTGCTTCATTTGGATGAAACACACCAGAAGCAATGCTGCCATCTGACAGAACAAAATAGACGGATATAAGCTTACCTACCATGTCTTGATTGAATGTCAGGTCTACCATATCTGTACCAAGACTGTTTAATGTTGCATTTGTAATATCTAATCGTGTTCCAGACGGCTCCCCCCCACCAGAAGACCATACAGCCGTCGGGTTAGAGTCATAGCGAATCATGGTTATTTTTTCAGAAGTCACACTGGTATACCAGGTCACAATTTGATGCGTGATGATCAAATTTCGAGTAGGGTGCGTATTTGTTATTTTTATGTCTTCCAGTTTTTGATTGTTTTGCGATAAATATGCCCGCGACATATCGACTTTGAGATAATAGGCATCATTGTTACCATGCTAGATGGTTTTGAAAACCCGATAAGTATTTCCATTATCAAAACCAATGGACTCGATATCGATGCTGTTTTTACTGCCATTACTTAAAGTAACCGTATAATGTCCCCCTAAAAAACTAATTTGATAGAATAAAGGGCCGTTATTATCAGACCAGTCTGAATCATTTTTAAGACCGCTAAGGGCTTGTTCGAATCCAAAATAGGCAATTT
>JABSQL010000024.1 GCA_013215865.1 Candidatus Margulisiibacteriota bacterium | reverse complement strand
AGTCAGTATTTGTAATGAGATCCTCTGAAGGTGTCAGGAATGACTGAATAGATTGAGTGTCTTGTTTATCAATGCCCCGTACTTGTAAGATACGTGCGAGTAGTGGGTCGATATTAAGCTTCTTTGCAAGTGCTTCTGTATCGTCACGTTGAATCGGTTTGAAATGCCACCTTTCAGGTGTTGGAATAAATTTTTCTTTTTGTGTCATGTTCTAATCATAGCTGTTTTTTATGTTTTTTGAAATTGTGTATTAAACAATTTGTAGTAATGCCCCTTTTTTAAGATGAGATCGCTGTGGGTACCTGTTTCTAATATCTGTCCGTGATCTAGGACAACGATTGTATCAGCATGCATGATTGTGGACAAGCGGTGGGCAATCACAAAAGTAGTTCTATTTTTAATAAATTTTAAAATAGCGTCTTGAACGAGCTTTTCTGATTTGGCATCTAGAGATGAAGTGGCTTCATCTAAAATTAATATATGAGGGTTTCGAATCACCGCCCTTGCAATCGAAAGTCGTTGTTTTTGACCCCCAGATAATTTTTTGCCTTGATCACCTATTTTGGTGAGAAGTTTGTCCGGCAATCTCTCTATAAATTCCCAAGCGTTGGCTTGTTTTAGGGCATGGATGACCTCTTTTTCAGAGGAAGAAGGGTTTCCGTATCGGATATTATCAAGGATATTGCCTCTAAATAAGATGTCATCCTGAGGGACATATCCAATATGGCTTCTTAACCATCTGATGGTAATGTCTTTGAGGTTGATACCATCCATGGTAATGATACCGGATGTGGGGTCATAGAATCTGAGTATGAGGTTTATGAGAGTGCTTTTCCCGGCACCTGATGAACCCACTAAGGCCACTGTTTTACCGGGTTTTACATGTAATGAGAGGTTAGTAATGGCTTCTAGTTTTGAAGATTCATAAGAAAAAGACACCTTATTAAACTCAAAAGCGCCTTTGATCGTTTTGGGTGAAATAGATTTAGAAGTGTTTTTGATAGTAGAAGGGGTGTCTAGGATCGAAAAAATTCGGTCAGCGGCAGCATTGGCCTGCTGAATAGCGCCATAGACTTTTGAAATGGCAAGAACAGGATCTATCAATAATAAAATCCCTGAAAAAAAGGAGAGCAATTCAGGACCGGTGATATCACCTGCAACAACCATGGATCCGCCATACCACAATATGATGATGAAGGAGGAGTATTGGAGAAATAAAATACGGGGCTCCATCATAATGATATGCTTTATCTCCCGCATGTAGGCCAAAAAGTTAATATCATTCAATTTCTTAAATCGTTTGTTGACTAAGGGTTCGTTAGTGAATGCTTTCACAACAGCAATATTTTGAAGGGTTTCGTAACTGTAATGATTTAAATCAGCCAGCTTTTTTTGGACTTTTCCAGAAGCTTTTTTAATTTTTTTTCCGAGTTCCATGACAATATAAACAAAAAGGGGCATGGCAACGATCGAGAAAAGGGTGAGTTTCCAACTAATATTAATGGACAAATACGTGATTGTACCGAGCAAAATGAGAATATTGGGTAAAAACTGTTCTAAAATGATACCTAAAGATTGAAAGATTTTATCTGTATCAGAAAATAGCCGAGAGTTCAGATCTCCAATGCGATGGTTTTGATGGAAATCCATAGAGAGATGGTTAAGCTTTTGAAATAAATCTTGTCGAAGTTTAGTCAGAACTTTATAAGCCAGATGCGCAGACAAAAACCGAATCCCATATTTGGTCGTTATCCAAAGCGCACTGAGGAAAAAAGCATTTATAATATGATTATGGAAGTGGGCCAAATTTTTATTGGATACTTCTTGTGTGATATCTCGGATCAAAGGAATAAAATAGACACTGGCGACAGAAAATAAAACCATGCATACAAAGGTTAAAATAACTTTGAATAAGTGAGGCTTTAAATATGAAAGTATACGCAAATAAGTGTTCATTGTATTGTCATTTGGTGCCGAAGGCCGGAATTGAACCGGCACGGACCGGAGTCCACCGGTTTTTGAGACCGGCGCGTCTACCAATTCCGCCACTTCGGCAATATTAATATTTGTGACCTGATTCTATCTGATTCGGATTCTTTAGGCTAGTCGTGGGTTGATAAGGCCTTCTCGCCTGTGGGAAATTTAAGTATACTGTGTCGTTGTTATGGTACAAAAGCATCAAACTGACTGGATCCCTTTTTTAACAGAGTTGGCCAAAATAGGTGATAATATTGCATTACCATTATTTAAGTCATCCTCTCTTAAAGTGAATCATAAACATGATTTAACACCGGTGACGCAAGCAGATATAGATATTGAAAAAAAGATTCGAGAAGTAGCAGGAGAGCAGTTTCCTGAGTTGGGTGTCGTGGGAGAAGAGTTCGGAGATACAATGAAGGATGCAGACATTAAACTGATTGTTGACCCCATTGATGGTACCCGCAACTTTATAAGAGGGCTTCCTTTTTTTGCTTCTCTTTTGGCGATAGAAGAAAAGGGGGAAGTGATCGCGGGGATGGTCTCAGCACCGGCTACCGGAGAACGATGGTGGGCGGCGAAGGGAAAGGGAAGTATGTATAACGGTCAACCTATTTCAGTCTCTACTATCTCAACTCTGAAAGATGCCCAAGCATTTCATGGGAGTTTATACGGGTGTGAAGCATCAAAAAAGCCTGAAGGTGTCCTCAATCTTTTAAAGCAAACGGCCAGACAAAGAGGAATGGGAGACTATTATGCCCATATGTTAGTGGCCATGGGATGTGGAGAATGTGCCATTGATTTTAATCTGAAAGTTTGGGATATGGCACCCCTCAAAATTATTGTAGAAGAAGCGGGAGGAAAATTGACGGATGTTACGGGCAAAAACTCCATTTATAATGGAAATGTTGTGAGCTCTAATCTTGTGATCCACGACGCTGTTTTACAGGCTTTAAAGAACTAAGAAATATGGCAAAAAAATTATCAGTAGGTATCGTTGGATTACCAAATGTAGGAAAATCAACCCTTTTTAATGCGATTACGAATGCCTCGGTGGAGGCACAAAATTTCCCTTTTTGTACCATTGATCCCAATGTGGGTATGGTAGAAGTGCCAGACCCCAGACTCGAAGTGTTGAGAGACATTAATAATAGTAAAAAAACGGTCTATTCCACCATTGAGTTTGTAGATATTGCGGGTCTTGTAAAAGGGGCTTCAAAAGGAGAGGGGTTGGGAAATCAGTTTCTAACGAATATTCGAGAAACGGATGTGATTGCCCATGTTGTGCGGTGTTTTGATGATGATAATGTCGTCCATGTTCATGGAAGTGTAAATCCCATTTCGGATATTGAAATAGTAAATCTTGAGTTGATTCTGTCGGACTTAGCCTGGGTGCAAAAAGCAATGATATCACTAGAAAAGAAGGCAAGAGCAAACCAGAATGAAGATAAAGCGAGATTTGTCCTTTTTAAGAAACTTGACACCCAGCTTTCTGCAGAAAAGCCTATTCGGCAGTTAACGCTGACAGAAGAAGAGCAAGATTTATTAAAGGGATATGGGTTCTTATCCACAAAAAAGGTTATTTATGTGGCCAATGTCTCTGAAAATGATGTGAATGACAGTCCGTCGATGGTGAAGGAAGTGGCGGCATTTGCCAAACAAGAAGGGGATTCGTTTTGTGTGATTTGTAGCAAATTGGAGGAAGAATTGTCAGAACTGTCAAAAGAAGATGCCCAACAATATCTGAAAGAATTGGGGCTTGAACAATCGGGTCTGGATCGACTCTCAAAAGCGTGTTTTGATTTATTGGGTCTTCAGACGTATTTGACCGCTGGGGAAAAAGAGACCCATGCATGGACCATTTCAAAAGGAGATAAGGCGCCTCAGGCTGCAGGCGTGATTCATACTGATTTTGAACACGGATTTATCCGGGCCAATGTGGTATCTTATGACGATTATGTAGCCTGTAACGGTTTAAAAGGCGCAAAAGAGAAAGGCCTTCTCAGGCAAGAGGGCAAAGAGTATGTGGTCCAAGAGGGTGATATCATTGAATTTTTATTTTCAAAATGAGTTAATAGTGTCATGAAAACAATTTTAAAGGGCACGTCTATTGGTATTGCCAATATTATTCCGGGTATTTCTGGCGGAACAGTGGCAGTCATATTAAATATTTATGATCAACTCATTGAATCAACCGGTGAGTTTTTTCAAAATAAAAATAAGCGAAAAGAATATATTATTTTCTTGTCCAAAATTATGGTTGGTGCCGGAATAGGGATTCTTCTCTTTTCCAGAGTCATTGGGTTTTTGCTTGCTGATTATGTGGAAGTCACCAGTTTGGTGTTTATTGGGTTTATACTTGGCAGTATTCCTGCAATCTATAAATCTCATTCTGGAATGAAAATGTCAGTTTGGGGGATATTAATATTTTGTGTGTCATTTATATCAATAGCCATGTTGGCCCAACTGTCCCCCAATACAGGCTCAGAAGTTCATATGATGACTGGGCTAAAAGGGTATGGTTATTTGGTGCTTTCAGGGTTTATTGCGGCGGGAACGATGGTGATTCCCGGTGTGAGTGGCTCCATGATCCTCATTTTGTTGGGGACCTATTCCGTTGTTATTAACGCCGTTTCAACCCTTCATGTTCCTGTGATATTGGCGGTATCTTTGGGCGCAATCGTTGGTTTATTTGTATGCGCGAAATCCATTGATATCTGTTTGAAGGCGTATCCCAGTGAGGCGTATTTTGCCATATTTGGGCTGATATTAGGGTCCACTGTAAAGCTTTGGCCGGGGTTGGTGATGCCGGCCCAATATGGGTGGGGTAGTCTTATTATCGCGTGTACCATGAGTCTGGTTTTTCTCGTGGGCAGGTCCCCTAAAAAAACTTCTTCATAATCGCCACGCTTTTTTCTTTTTACCAGCATTTAATTTAAATATAAAACGAGAATCATCGATACATTTATTGGCGTCATTATGGGAATAAATCCTTATGAGTAATCGAAGGGCTATATTTTAAAGGGGGCATCTTAAATGACGACATTTCGTCGATGCGTTTTATGTTGTTTAATATTTTATTTTTTAACGCTGCCAGTAAGTGCGTCAGCACCCCTTATCATGTCATTTCAAGGAACATTTTCAAACACAGAGTCCGGCCTCATTGAAGGTCGTCGTAATATAATAATAGGGTTGTATCCGGGGTCTTCTAATACACCGGTTTGGGAGGAAAGTCATGCAGATATTCTTCTCATCCAAGGAAGTTTCAATATGGATCTGGGTAACATCACTGCGTTACGGCCAGAATTTTTTGATATCGCAAATGCAAGATTCAGAATCGAAATTGTGGGTGAAGGAAGCCCCATTTATATTCCCATTCGTTCGGTTCCCTACGCTATTCAGGCCGGGGTGGCGAGTGTGGCTGACCAGGTATCTGCCGACAACGTTGTGGGTCCTTTTGATGAAATTGAATTTTCAGATGGTACAACATTGGCTTCTGCTGGCGGTGGTTCAACGAGTGATATTTCAGTAGGAACACCTGCAGGTGGCGATCTAGGTGGAACCTATCCCAGTCCAGATGTGGTTCGTATCCAAGGCACCTCTGTTTCAGCGACGGCACCCAGCGTCGGACAGGTGTTGAAATATAATTCAACGACCTCCGTTTGGGAACCGTCTTCCGATTCCACGATTGTTC
>JABSQL010000239.1 GCA_013215865.1 Candidatus Margulisiibacteriota bacterium | reverse complement strand
TATTTTTAGTTACTTACTTACCTGTAAATTAGAACATATTATTTAAATGTCCGGGGAGCTGCGGTTCTATAAGTATAAGTTACTTATCGGACCGCTGTGATAGATACCAGACCATTCGGGCACAGGCTAGAATCGCAATGACCGCTTCGGGAATCATGGGCATGTACAGGGTGATACGGTCTCCTTTCTGGATATGGAATTGTGATTTTAAAGCAGCTGCAAATTGACAGGTTTGTTGGTGAAGAGATTCGTAGGTGAGAATCTTGATGTCCCCAAGCTCACCCTCCCAAATAATGGCGGGTTTTTTTAATTGGTTTTCCAGGTGAACATCCAAGCAATTGTAAGATGCATTGAGGGTTCCGCCAACAAACCACTTTGCATACGGACGCTGCCAATCAAGAACGGAAGTCCATTTCTCAGTCCACGTCAGGGCATTTGCCTGCTCTTCCCAAAAACCAAGTCGGTCTTGGTCTGCTTTTGTGTAGAGCTGGCTATCAAGGAAATGGGCCTTTTCTTTAAATTCTGACGATGCTTTAAATACACGATTTTCTTTCAGTAAGTTATCGATAGACATGTAAAACCTCCCAAAAAAAGATTCGCGTATTTTACCATATTAAAGATATACCTGGATACGGTATAATATACGTAAGTTCATGTCAGAAAAAGAAAAAATTAAGCAGTTATTAAAGCGATTGAAAGACAAAGATAATGCGCTTTATAATCACTCATTAAGAGTAGGGGGATTGGTTGAAAAACTATTGGCACAGTATCGGTTGCCCAAACCAGAAAAGATCCTAATCCATAATGCGGCTCTTCTCCATGATATCGGAAAATTAGATATTTCGGACCAGTTGCTCACAAAAGAAGGCCGGATCGACATGGATGAATATTTGGAAATTCAAAGCCATGTGGAAGCAGGATATACGTTACTTGCAGGTCTGGACTGTTTTCAACGTATTCTTCCTCTCATAAGGCATCATCATGAAAATGTGAATGGGCATGGATATCCAGATAATTTGAAAGGAGATGAGATTCCATTGGGTTCTCGTATCATTCATGTTGTAGAAGCGTATGACACCATGACAAATGGTCGACACACAGGAAAGCTTAGCAAAAAAGAAGCCCTTTCAGAACTCAAAGTATATGGCGGTCGTATGTATGATGAAGAGGTTGTGAAGCAGTTTATATCTATGATGACGCCATCAAAAACCCCCAAAAAATTAAACAAAGGAGAATCAAAATGAGATCAATTATTGTTGGCAACTGGAAAATGAATCCCACCCAAAAGGAGGTTCGCCCCTTGGCTGAGGGAGTCGCAAAAGGGCTTTCAGATCAAGCTACCTTCCACGACGTTGTGATATGCCCCCCTTTTGTGTTCTTAAGCGCTGTCGGGGAGGTGTGTCACGGCGGTACTCTTCAGTTAGGTGCCCAAAATGTATGCAGCGAGCCAAATGGGGCCTATACAGGTGAGATTTCGACAGAGATGTTGGTGGATGCAGGGTGTGAATATGTCATTATAGGCCATTCAGAAAGGCGTCAATTAATGGGTGAGTCAAATAGTGACGTGAATCTTAAAATGGCCGCATGTTTTAAATATGGGTTGTGTCCCATTGTGTGTGTGGGTGAAACTCTTTCAGAGAGACAAGATAAAAAGACTCTGAATGTTATAAGAAAACAGTTGCAGAGTTTATCGGGTCTCAAGGAGTGTTCTTCAAATTGCATTGTGGCGTATGAACCGATTTGGGCCATTGGGACAGGAACGGTTGCAACGCCAGATCAGGCACAAGAAGTGCATCATTTTATACGGTCTGAATGGGGGTCCATTACAGGCTCACACGCGGTAAAAGAAATGAGAATTATATATGGGGGCTCTGTAAAGCCTGGGAATATTGACGAAATAATGGAAATGAGGGATATTGATGGTGTATTGGTGGGAGGAGCCAGCCTTGATGTATCTGACTTCTTAAGAATTATCCACTACAAGGAAAAGGTTAATGGCTAGAACATTTATTTTGACAATGATAGGTGTTGTTTGTTTGTTGACAGGTATTCAAGCTGACACAGATCGTGGGACGGCTATATTGTATACTTCCTATGGGGAGGTAGAGATAGAGTTGTACAATGATCTTGCGCCTGAATCAACACAGAATTTTCGTGATTACGTCACTATAGGATATTACAACGGCACGATTTTTCATCGTGTCATACCAGGCTTTGTCATTCAAGGCGGTGGGTTTCTTCCAGAGATGAAACAAAAGCCTACACGTCCCCCCATTAAGAATGAAGCAGATAATGGCCTAAAAAATGAAAAGGGTACCCTGTCTATGGCTCGTACTGGGGTTGTGGATAGTGCTACCTCCCAGTTCTTTATTAATTTATCAGATAATTATTTTCTAGATCATACCAGTAAAACTAATGAAGGGTATGGATATGCTGTCTTTGCAAAAGTGATTAAAGGGATGGATATTGTGGAAGAGATTGCCAAAATATCAACGCATACAGTGGGTCAATTCAGTGATGTCCCCTTGAAAGATGTGATTATAAAAAAAGTAGTTGTGCTTGAGTGAACTCTTTTGTATAATTGAGTTTAACTTTTAACAAAGGCTTTACATTTTGGGTAAAAAATGGTTTAAAGTAAATAAATGACGTGAGAAAGGGGTGATTTATATTTCGTTTCTTGGACAGGGTGTTTGAAAGCAGAAAAGACTCCTTGTTAATGGTAAATTAATAATATACACAAATCTATATCCCAATAACATTGGGATGAGGAGAAAATTGAAAATGAAAAAAACTCTAGTTATGGCTATGTTACTTGGAATGGTATCTACAATGGGCTTTGCTGCTCAAGGAGATATTTCAGTATTGGCAGGAATGGGTGGCAACTCAGCTGGCCAGTCTGCAAAGGGATCAAACTTAGGTGGCGGTCTTCGTTTTGATGCAGGCAACGGTATTGTGATTGATGGTACAATCGCATATGAAGATATAGGCGCGACAAATGAAGTGGCATTTAACATTGAAGGTTATTACCACAACTTTGGTCTACGCATTGGACAAAACCAAGGAGATAATGGTTCAACTGATCTTTTCTATGGTCTTGGGTTCAGAGTTGAGCAACCTGTAAATGAAAACATCAGCGTTGGTATCAAAGCGAACGTATTGGAAATTAGACCAGGTATGGATCTTGAAATCATCACAGGATGGCAAGCGTATTTGGTATTGGCTTTCATGTCAATATAGTTTTAAGTTAAACGCTTAAGCAAAAGAGCCAGGTGTTGTAAGAACAGCACCTGGCTTTTTTTTGTCCCAGGTTGCTCAAATTCTTTCAGTTATTGACGGAAGTCAACGCCTTTTAGAATTAGAACAACCTGGGACAAAAATGTTCTTTTACCTTAATGCATGTTGCTCAAATTCTTTCAGTTATTGACGGAAGTCAACGCCTTTTAGAATTTGAGCAACCTGGGACAAAAATGCTTGTCTGCCTTCGGGAGAATCTGGGAAAGCACCTGGCCATCTCCACACCCACCCCTGCACCACTATGGCTTCCTGCAGACTAATGGTGCTGTTCCCCTGCGGCGAGCTTTCCGAGCCAGAGGCAGGAGTGGCGCGAAGCATCTCAAGGTAGGCCCCAGTGGCGCGAAGCATCTCAAGGTAGGCCCCAGGTCCGGCCTCCTCGCGCACGCACCCGCACGGG
>JABSQL010000238.1 GCA_013215865.1 Candidatus Margulisiibacteriota bacterium | reverse complement strand
GGTATTTGGCGTTGAAGAGGGAGAGAGTTTAGTAAAGAGGCTCCCTAATTTGTAACTATCCACCCGGTCTGGTTTATTGAGAAATAAAATAACAGGATTGAGCTTAATAAAAGTTATTAAGCATTAAACCAGTGAAGATTAAAAAAATATTTTGTGCTCAACCTTGTGATTCAAGAGGTACCGGCTGGACAGTTACCCTAATTTTCACCTTCTTCCTTTTTGGCTTTGATAAGGTGAGGACATGCGATATACTTTCCTTAACATATTTATGTAACGTTTCACCTTCATTTTCTACACCGCCAGGAAACAAAACATATCCATTCTTAATGGGGCTTTTTGGAAAATATCTGAGTGGAGTAGCCTCTTTATTTCTTAATAGTTTATTTGCAGATTCTTCTGGAAGTTTGAGAGCCAAACCAACAGGGGTTAATGTTATACATATTCTACCTTCAGCATAAAGGGCAGCGCCACTAAAAAAGTGCTTGCATTCGAGGTGGATGTTTTCAGGGTTATCAGGTTGTACTTTTTCAATAAATGCAGAAAGCGTTTCTAAATATTCTTTAGTCATTAATTTAAAACATCTCTAACGTTTTTATGGATATACAAACACAATGCCTTTAATCCAATGTTCGTTTCCAAATTGATCTATTATTGCTACATCAGCCTTAAAAGACTCTCCTGTTTTTTTGAAGGGTGGTTTTATCAAAAAATCAAAACTTATATCAGTGAGATACTTTGAAGGTATCGGATAACTTCCATAATAATGACTTTTAGAATCTTTGACAATAATATTTCCCATAACGTTTGGTTTCTTCATCTCAACAGCGCTTAAGTTAATGTTATCCTCAGTGATATTTGTTACCTGATAACTTCCAGATATTTGCATAGTGGGTTCATTAATTCCTTGGCTTCCCATATGCCACCAAGTATCATGTGGATTGGGGTTTGGGGCTACAATAATAGTCTTTTTAGGAATTTTATTGGTAATTCTAAAATAGATAGATTCTTTAATAGATTTGAAAATTCTTGTAATTAGCTTAATAAATGTAATAATAGATTCCATGATTTCTAACATTCCATACTTAGTATAGTACATTAGAAAAACATAATACAATAAAGTCGGGCTGTTAGAAAATTCATATAAGAATTATTTACAACCCTCAACCCGTCCCCGCGCAATCCGAACATATTCCAACTCCTTCTCGACTAAGATATAAGGACGCTTGGCTTCGATAGCGGCAACCGCAGTAGTCCCCGAACCCCCAAAAGGATCCAACACAACCCCTCCAAAAGGTGTTTTGGTAAGCGTACAAAGATACACCATTAATTTAAGCGGTTTGACCGTAGGATGATGATTATTTCCAGCTATTCTTTCTTCACTAGTTGCTTTCATACAGTAGAAGAAACGTGATGCCCCTTTGACTTGGCCCTCTACGATTTCAGAGACATTTTCATCCATAACAACATTACTGGGATATCTCCCTCTTGATCCATCAAAGTACAAAGGCCTCATTGATTTTCCAAAGACCACACTGTTGGCATATTTAGACTGACAATGAAACGAGCGAGACTGTGTATCCAATCGTGACTGATCAATGTTAAACCCTGCAACTCCATGCTGGAGAGCATTGAAAACATATGTATGTTCAATGGGTTTCATAGCGATAATAATGGGCTCAAAAGCGGGTTTTAAGGCTGTTCGCCATCCCTGCCACTTTTGACCTAAAACCTGTTTGGGATCTTTGGGGTTGCTTAGATTGGGAGTAAATATTTGATTCATTTCTTTGCCAATGTCGAGCCCTTTGGGCATACCAGACCCATATATCCACATCATGGTGTCCTTTATCTTCCAACCCGCATCCTCAATATGAACTGTCATGCGATGAAAGGTCCGTGACCCACCAAAACAAAGAAGAAAAGCACCTGGCTTTGCAACACGATACATTTCTTCAAAACAGTGTATAGATGGGATGTCATAATCCCATTTATTACCCCTAAAACGGATCCCATAGGGTGGGTCTGTGATGATGGTGTCTATGGTATTACTTGGCATGGTTGCCATAACGGCTAGGCAATCTCCATGAATAATCGAGTTGAGCATGACAGAACTCATTGGTTCACTGCCATGACAAGGTCAGTATCAAACAACATGGCCCAGCTGGTAACAATCATCTTTTGAATGGCTGGGATATGGGTGTCCTTGGCCCAAGAGAGATTCCCAATCGCAAGAATAGTGTCAGCGCCATATAATTGAGAGTGCAATATGGTCCACATCAAAAACTGCTCATAACAAATGAGTGGGGCGATCAGTTGGTTCCGAACCTGTACGACCGGATTTCTGAACCCGTTGGCAGAAAGGCTGAGCTCAGAATCAATATTCAACATATTCAATGGAATCGGCACTCTTTGTTTGTATATAATGTGAGAGCTCTTCCCTGAAATCTGAATAATGACATTCTCTTGTCTATTGTGGAAAGTATTAACAGCACCTACCAGAATTGTTTTATCTGAATTCGGATAATATGTTTCCCATAATTGTTGAGTAGAACTATTCCACTTTCCTCCTACAGACTCCGGGAATACCAATACAGTCTCGTCAGAACGTTTACATGTTTGAATCATATCCAAATGCCTATAATAATCTTCTATATAGAATTGATGTCCGAATTTAAATGGATACTGAGTATCTATTCCCTTCCAACCCAGAGGCAGTGTTGGTACGGGAAGGTCAGTATGAAATATCAATGCAACACAAAGAGTGATGGGAATGACTGAAACAATCGGCCACCGGGAAATAGCCATCATCAACCCAAGCGTGAATACTAACCCTAGCCAGCCAAAGTGAGGAAATATGACCCCACTAGCCGTTAACGGGTTTGCCCAACCCACAATCCCAAACGGAGGAATGGCAAGGACCAGTATCAACAAAGGTACTCTGAATACACGCCTGTTTTTCCCCGGACACCACAATATTAAATAGGGTAACATTTGAATAATACCCACCCCAACCCAAATAAGGGCTCCAGACAAAAAAGATATATCATAATAATGAGAAGCACCCATTATCAAATCTTTAGAAGCAGATAAGTAATAAATGAGAGCAGATATTCCACCCACCCATCGTAAAGGTGAAATCACCCATAAGGCAGGAAATATGACCACCAAAGGTAAGTACACCATGTTCCCGCTCCACCCAAGACTTCCAATAACAAATGAAAGCGTGAATACTCCTAAAACCCTCACCCTATTTCACCACCCAAACAGGATCAATAACACCTGAGATATCCGCTAGTAACAGCGGTCCAAAATACCTGCTGTCAAAGCTTCTGGGATGATACTCAGACATAACCCAAACGTGCCCCTTTTCTAGCATAGTGCTGTTAGCCCTTTCCAGGTTCCTCCCCCCAGAATCTATAGATAAAAGTTTGCTATTGGGAATCAAAAAATCATTGATGGAAACCCCTTCTTTAGAAACGGTTATATTATCTCCAGACAATCCCATCACCCGCTTGAGAATGGGTTGCGGTTTGTGTCCATAAACGCCAGCTCTAATATATCCCCTTTCTTGAGCCATATTAGAAACTTCTTTATTAGATATACATATTAAAACTATCTTTCCCTTATCAGTTTTGGGGTCAAAGCGGGAAGTGATCTTCCAAATTCCTATGGGATAAGAATGGCTGAGATTTACCCTATAACCCAGAAATCCCAAAGCTAAACCCAATAAGAGAAATACAAACACGATTAACAATATCCACATCAATACATTCTGAGTAAATTTATTCTTCATCTGAATTCTCACTATTTTCATTAAGTAAATCAGACACTGAAGGCGGAGGGACCTGGGATCGTTTCAAAAATACCTTGTCTTTGAAAAACAGAATCTGTTTCCCATAAATCGGTGGATGACCCGCTGAAAAGATCAGCATATCACCGGGCCCTGTAATCTTTCCTTCTGGATCTTTCTTGGGACCTGGCAGCCGCATACATTCGTCCGGTGTGATGAGGGGACGCCTGATTTCTTGAATGGACTCCGAAACATGACCTAAAAAGACCGATAGCCGTTTCCCAGAGCTTGATACAGCCCGTTTCAAAATAGTGGCTACACCCGACATCTCAGAAAGTAATTTTGCAGTTTCTATTTTGTTGGGTGCAAAGGCGATTCTGATATGACAATTTGAGATAATACTTTCATTTCGGCCATAAGCATTATACAGCTGGGTCAAATCCTGAGTAATCAAATACGCTTTCAACCCATACCCCGCAATAAAGGCCAAAGCTTCTTGGAATATTTCCAGTCTACCTAAAGAAGGGAACTCATCGATCATAAGTAATAGGGGATGCTTGTAATGGACTTTTATTTGGCCATCCACAAATTCCATTTTTTCAGTAAGAATACGCATAATTTGATTGATCATGAGTCGAATAAGAGGTTTTAACCTGTCTTTATCAGAAGGGCGAATCACCAAATACAAAGAAATTGGGCGCTTATGATTCATTAAATCCCGAATCTTGAAATCCGATATCGATGTGTTTTTCTCAACAATCGGATCTCTGTAGAGAGATAAAAAGGACATGGCCGTTGAGAGGACTCCTGACATCTCATTATCAGATTTGTTCAGCATATCCCTGGCTGATGCAGCAATTGTAGGATGGGTCCCTTTTGCAGTATGCACCGTTTTGAGCATTTCCTCGAAAACAACTTGTATCTCTCGGTTGGGGTCTGAAAGAAGGTCTGCTACGTCTCGAAGTGTTGCTGTTTTACCTTCTCGCTTGGCCATATATAAACTATGAAGAACCGCACCCACCAATAACGCATGACCTGTTTTGGCCCAGTGATCATTTAATCCTTTTCCATCAGGATCAACCACCATGGTTACCAGGTTTTGAACATCAGATACCTCATAGTCACTTTCAAGGCGGATCTCTTCCAAGGGGTTGAAACGGACACTGTTGGTTGGAGAAGATGGGTCAAATTTGAGCACACAATTCTTGGCATATTCTTTGCGCCAACCTGCCGTTAACTCCCAGTTTTCGCCTTTAATATCCAAAATTACTGCAGAATGAGGCCAGGAAAGAAGCGTTGGGATCACAAGCCCTATCCCTTTTCCTGACCGTGTGGGTGCAAATACAAGCACATGCTCAGGTCCACTATGTCTGAGATATCGAACCTGTCCCTTTTCATCCTGCCACCCCCCAACATACACGCCACTATTTTGATTTGGATTTAAGAGCCCTGTATTCTTCACTTCATGTTTGTCTGCAAAGTGAGCAGAGCCATGTAGGTCTTTGATGCCCTCTCCTTTTCTATCTTGAGAGGCAAGGAACAAAAAATACAGCCCAAAAGAGGTTAGACTCAAAAATATAACAAACGCATATGCCTGATTAAATAGGTCAGTATAGTCTTGGTAATATGATAGGGACCATATGATCCACTGCCATGGAAGATATAGGTTCCAAAAATGAGCTCCCAATTCAGGATGGTATCCAAATAACCAGGCGATATACTGTGTAACCGATCCATTAATGACTGCCAATATGAATGATAAAACACAAAAATGTTTCTTGAATGAGATCGGTTTATCTGTCTTTAAAATCACGCTTCCTCTTCTTGAAAGACGAATATTACTTTCCCATCTTTGAGTTTCAATACAGCATTGAACTCTCTTCCTTTTCGAGATGTAAACCCGGTCAGATCCGGGGTAATACCATTTACCAATAAAGTAGTGGCTGTTTCTTCATCAATTTCTCTTCCAGAAATACTTTTCCAAATACCAAACTTACAACCGTTTTCTTTCCAATTGCTACAACTGAAAGCCACTCTATTTTCAACCACTTTTCCCTTACATAATGGGCATATGCCAATACCTATCTTTACTGTTTCTTCCTCATCCACATCATTACTTTCTTGCTGATTTTGTTCACTCATTTTTATCTCCTTAATGGTTATAGGGTTCATTAAATAATATGTCTTTATTCACCATCACATTGAACCGGTATCCGGGTCGTATCTCTAAAGTGGGTTGAACGACCATATTCTTTTTGGCCATTTCCATTCCCAGTTGACTAAACTGTTGACCCATTGACGCTGAAATTTGACTTTGAGGGTTTTGAGAATCCGTATTCTCAGGCTGCGACATTTGAAAACCGGCAGACATAACGCTCAATAAAAATGCATTTCCAAATATTTTCCAAAAATGTGTATTCACCTTGTCATTAAATCCTGCATACCCACTTTGATCAGATCCAGGCATCGCACCCAGTTCCAACGTTGATGCGTCTGGAAAAATGAGTCTGTGCCAAGCAATGAGGACTCTTTTCTGACCAAATGCGACATGACTGTCGTAATAACCAATGAGTTTCGAACCTTGGGGAATGAGAATGAAATGCCCCATCGCCGTGTCGTATATATGTTGAGAAACTTGGGCGATTAGTTGACCGGGGAGGTCCGAGTTAATACCAGATATCATCGTTGCGGGCAGGACCGTTCCAGACTTAATTTCATAGGGACTTCTAGGCGCTATTCTTGTATGGGGTAGATAAGACGTGCTCTTCACTTGAGACAAAAATTCTTCTTTTCGGTCTTGTTTATTGGGGTCTTGGTTGAGAACGGACGCTTTTAATTGTTGGAGAGCGCCTGACATTGGATTGGGTATTCCCTGCATAGAAAATGGCGTATTTTGGGGAGACGCATAAGATTGTGAGGTATCTTTTTGTGATTTTGTATCTGCATAAAGGGCCTCTTTCATCATTTGTAATTTCAGATCCCGTACTTTTTTCCATTCATCTGTTCTAGGAGGTGATTTTGAAAAGCTGTGCATGAGTGCGGAACGTGTCGGTGTGATATCCGGTGACACATCATCTATAGCGCTAATCAGACCTTCGGGTTGATCTTGAATGATTTTGCTTAAATTAGAATCAGACGCCATAATCTGACTGATTTCTTGAGAGGGGGTTCTTACGGTTTTTGCGCGTCGTTTTTGAAGAACATAGAACATGCAAACGATCAAAACCATTACAAGGACAATAACGATCAAAACCGGCACTTTATTGAGTCGTTTGATTTGGATTTCTGAAGACAGTTTTTCGGGAGAGGTTTCAATGTATAGGTTTTTTTCTGTGTTCATCTTTTGGTGATGGTGACTTTTCGCTGGTGGCTGCCAACGCCTGACAATAATACGGCTTTATCAAATATGGTATCTACAATGTATTTGTTCCCCCTCAGTCGGTAGTTCACGATCGTTTCTTTTTTTCCGGGGCCTATGACCAATAAACTCGGGGCTTCTTTCTGACCCAATTCTTTTGACATTTGGATAATGGTCTTCTTACCATTGTTATATACCCGAACGGGTTTAATTGAAGAGTGTCCCTTCACTGTATAATCAAAAAAGAAATCTTCAATTCCATACTGGATGTTTGGATGGGCGGATATTTTCTGCTGCTTTTGAGTCGCAAAATAGCTTTCCCATTTCTTTTTCTCCTCCTCTGGAAAACTAAATCCAATCCTTGGCATGATATTTGATTTCCTAGATATCAAATGAATGTAGTATGATCTTCGGTTCGTGTTCACAATGAGGGCAGATTTTAAGCCGGAATCAACAGGCTTGATGATGATGTGATGTACTTGTGCGTTTTTTGGTCCACTGACGGCGGGTGATGCTCTCCATCTCACAGAATCTCCCAAATGGTAATCCAATATAATCTCACCAGGCTCAAACTCTATATCTGAAGGGTATAACGGCATGGCGATCACAAAAGGCATGGTTGTACCATAAGGGAAAACTACTTTTCCATTTTCTCCCACCCCTGGTGAAATATTGCTTTTGATCCACTGATTAACTAAATCGATGGCTTCCCATTGCTTGGAGTTCAGCTTGGGATTTTTATTGCTAATATATGGGTTTTCCTCTGCAATAGTCTGAACAGAAACTATTAGGCACAATACGAGTATATAAATACATGTTTTCATTAAAAACCTCCTTTATAATTGTTTGGTCCAGTGGATTTGTTTGATATACAAACCCAGAGGGTTAATCAGAATATTCTGTTCACGGTCAGGGGGGACAATTAAAATTTCGATGGCGGCCTTCATTCTAATCGGTTTTCCTTTTTTGGCACCTTGTCGGTTTCGGATCGTTTCGGTCCATTCAATCTGCCAGCTTTTATCTGAGATGGGTAATACCGAAGATATATCAACAGAAACAATTTCCGTTTTGGCCCGTTTAAACGGGTTGCCTTGAGATTGAAAATACTCACTAACAGTGGATGTGGCGGGGTCTCCTTGGGCCAAGAATCGATAGACTTGGTTTACCGCTTGCTTTTGAGCGGTGGCGTCCAAGATAACGGACCTGAAGCGGGTGATCCAATACGCCAATTGTGCTTTGATGACCCGAGTC
>JABSQL010000237.1 GCA_013215865.1 Candidatus Margulisiibacteriota bacterium | reverse complement strand
CTGTGACGGAGTGTGTTACACATATAGATCTGATTAAATAACAAATTAAGATTGCTCAAACCGGCCAATTGGAACTCAAGCAAAAAGAAATACACATGAATGGACATGCCATTGAATTTCGGATCAATGCAGAAGATTATAAACGGAATTTTATGCCTTGTCCCGGAAAAATAACCTTATTTTTGCCTCCGGGTGGAAAAGGAGTCCGTATTGATAGCCATGTCTATCCTGGGTACATTATCCCGCCTCATTATGATTCACTATTGGCAAAGTTAATTGTCTGGGGTAATTCTCGACAGGATGCGTTGTCAATTGCTGCCAGAGCACTTGATGAGTTTATTATTGATGGAGTTCCGACTACCTTGGGGTTTTTCCAATCTGTTTTGAAGCATCCGCACTTCCAGGCAGGAACGTTTAACACGGGTTTTATCGACCAAGAATTTCAGCTTTTAAATTAAATGGGAAAACGGACAACGGGCAGAAAGTTAGCGATGCAAATTATGTATCAAACTGACATCAGAAAAGAACCTGTTACAGAAGTCATTGAGTCTTTCTTTAAAGAGACTTTATATGTTGAGGCTACGATTGAGTGGGCATCCCGGCTTGCAAAAGGGGCATGGGAGCACCACGAACAGTCAGACGTTATCATTTCAAAATATGCCATAGACTGGGAGATAGACAGAATCAACCCAATTGACAAAAATATCTTGCGAATGGCGCTATATGAATTGAAGATGAAAGAAACACCGATGAGGGTTATTTTAGATGAAGCTATAGAGCTCTCACGAGAATATTCAACAGAGGAGTCTCCCAAGTTTTTGAATGGTATTTTGGGGAATTATGTGAAAAAAGAATGTTTACCGGAATCGTAGATACAATCGGAATATTGGAAAAAGTGACCCCATTATCAAACGGGGTTGAAGGTGAGTTTAGTGCCCCGAGCTCCTTTTTAGAAAGGTTTGGCATTGGGGATAGTGTGGCAGTGAATGGGGTGTGTTGTACGGTTATGTATATAAAGGGAGAAATATTTAGAGTACAGTTGCTTCAAGAGACCCTTTCATGTACCAATCTCGGAGGTTTACAGCTAGAAGAGCCGGTGAATTTAGAGCGGGCGTTGTCACCTGATAAGACCATAGGGGGTCATTTTGTGACAGGACATGTGGATGAAGCGGGTGTGGTTAAAATGCTGTCAAAAGGAAATCCTTTTGGTGAGATTGTGGTTGAGTATGGCGCTGCGTTTCAACCGTTTCTTGTTCAAAAAGGGTCTGTGTCTGTAGATGGCATTGGGCTCACAGTTGTGGAACTGACTAACGAAACCTTTTCTTGTCATGTTATTCCTCATACAATGAAGGCAACCATACTTTCTAAAAAGAAAATAGGCGATAAGATTAATATTGAATATGATTTGTTAGGAAAGTACGCATATCGGTTTTATACCTTAGAGAAAGGAAAACATCATGACTAAAGACAATGGGTTTCATACCATTCCAGAAGCGATTTCAGATATAGCCAATGGCCGAATGGTGATTGTGGTTGATGATGAGGATCGGGAAAATGAGGGAGACTTGGTTATGGCGGCACATTTTGTCACCCCAGACGCCATTAATTTTATGATCAAGTATGGGCGGGGATTGGTATGCGTGTCTGTTACCGAAGATATCATTGACCAATTCAAAATAGAAGAGATGGTAAAACGATCGAAAGACAAACTCAAAACAGCTTTTACAGTGTCTGTGGATGCAGCGCCTTCTCATGGCGTGAAAACAGGTATTTCCGCATCAGACAGAGCCAAAACCATTCAAATTTTAATGGACCCAGAAGCCACACAAGATGACTTGGTAACACCGGGCCATGTATTCCCGTTAAAAGCACGAAAAATGGGTGTGTTACGTCGTGCAGGTCACACAGAGGCGTCCGTTGATTTGGCACGATTAGCGGGGTTAAAACCGGGTGGGGTGATCTGTGAAATCATCAAAGAAAATGGCCAGATGGCGCGAACCAAAGATCTCATAGTATTTGCGAAGAAGCACGACCTTAAAATGATTTCAATTAAAGAGCTGATTAAATACAGAATTAAAAAAGAGAGATTTATAGAGCGGGTTGAGAAAGTGAAATTACCGACCAAGTTTGGTCAGTTTGATTTGACTTTGTATCGGGATATTGTGAACGATAAAGAGCATTTGGCAATTACAAAGGGAAATATTAGCAAAGAAAAGAACGTCTTGGTCCGAGTCCACTCAGAGTGTTTAACGGGGGATGTGTTTCATTCTGAACGGTGTGATTGTGGTGAGCAACTTGAAGCAGCTCTCAAGCAGATATCAGACCATGGAACCGGCGCACTGTTATATATGAGACAGGAAGGAAGGGGTATCGGGCTTGTGAATAAAATTAAATCCTATAAGCTTCAAGAAAAAGGGAAAGATACCGTATCTGCTAATCAAGCGTTGGGATTTGGAGCGGATCTCAGAGAGTATGGGATTGGCGCCCAAATATTACTGGATTTGGGGATTAAACGATTGGATTTGTTAACCAATAACCCCAGGAAGGTAGTGGGTTTAGAGGGATATGGTATCAAAATTCATTGCCGTGTTCCCCTGGTAATTGCGCCGAATGAACATAATGCTGCTTATCTCAAAACCAAGTCAAAGAAGTTAGGGCATATTTTATGAAAGATCTAAAAATAGCCATTGTAGTATCAAAATTTAATGACGATATTACATCTCAATTGTTGTCAGATGCAACAAACACGCTCAAAAAGGCGGAAATTTTAGATAATCATATTTTGATCTATCATGTACCCGGTGCTTTTGAAATTCCGTTCGTTGCTCAGGTTGTTTCTGAGAAAAAAGAGGTGGATGCTATCATCTGTTTGGGGTCTGTGATTCGAGGGGAAACCACCCACTATGATTATGTTGCGGGTGAGTGTGCGAGAGGAATCATGAATGTATCTTTACAGTATCAAATACCCGTTATCATGGGCGTTCTGACCACTGAAAACAGAGACCAAGCCCAAAAACGTACATTTGGACCTAAGGGTCAAAAAGGGATAGAGTCTGCAAATGCGGCCCTTGAGATGATCACGCTCTTAAAGAAGCTTTCCTGAATTTTCACACGCCACAAACTTGCTTAACTTCCTGTAGGTAGGCTTGGTTTTGGCGGCTAGATTCACTTTCTATAAAGATTCTTACGATGGGTTCTGTGTTTGAAGGACGGATATGAATCCAAGCATTTTCAAAACTAATTTTGACACCATCTTCGGTATTCATAGGGTGGTTTTTATAATGTTCTCTTACTTTCCCAAGAAGTGTGGCGATTTCTTCTCGATTTGAGACCGCACATTTCTCACGTAGCAAGGTATATTGTGGGTATGATTGGACAATTTCGGAGACTTTTTGTTTACTCTCAGCGAGATAAGAAAGGGCAAGCATGATGCCTACTAAGCTATCTCTTCCCCAACCCACTTTCGGGAATATCACACCCCCATTTCCTTCTCCGCCCACCGTTGCTTTATGGTCTTTGATGCCCTGAGTGACGTTTGTTTCTCCAATTTTGGTGTAGGTGAGTGTGGCGTGGTGCTTATTTGTTAGGTATTCTATGACCTTGGAGGTAGACAAATTAACCACCACTTTTTTGGGGTTTTGGGCTTTGGATAAGACATAATCAACAGACAGGGCAAGAGAGTAGTCTTCACCAATGAAACGCCCTGTTTCGTCCAGTATCACCAACCGATCTGCATCCGCATCCTGGACAAACCCGATATCAAAGTCGCCGTTTTTCATGGTGTTCATGGTATCAGATAGGTTTTTTTCTAACGGTTCAGAATCATGTGAGAATATACCATTGGGTTCTCCGTTAAGAATAGTATATCGAACTCCTAAATGGTCTAGGAGTAGAGGGTCAGCGATGGCGCCAGCGCCGTTGTTGGGGTCTACAAGAACGTTGAGGTTAGCCTTTTGAAT
>JABSQL010000236.1 GCA_013215865.1 Candidatus Margulisiibacteriota bacterium | reverse complement strand
TGAATAATGGAAATATTTTCTTTCTCTAAGTCGAGAACCTCTTCTCTGAGTGCCAAGCCAATCTGATACGCGATTTCTTTTTTGGGTATATCGTTTCTATAGAAAGACCAGTTGAGTATCGTCACAGGGCCTGTTAACATCCCTTTCATGGGTTTTTGAGTAAGGCCTTGGGCGAAAATGGTTTCTTTTACTGTCATTGCGTTTGGTCTTGAGACGTCACCGTATATAATGGGTGGTCGAACACACCGAGACCCATAAGATTGAACCCAACCATTTTTTGTGAAAGCGAATCCATCCATTTTCTCACCAAAGAATTCGACCATGTCTGTTCTTTCAAACTCGCCATGAACGAGTACATCAAGACCAATGTCTTCTTGAAGTGTAACCAGTTCTTTCATCGCATCTTGTACATAGCCATCATACTCTGTTTGGGAAATATTCCCTGACTTCAACTGAGCACGTTTTTGGCGAACTTCTGCAGTTTGGGGGAAACTGCCGATGGTTGTCGTTGGAAAAAGGGGTAAATTGAGCTTGGCCTGTTGTTGCTTGTAGCGGTCTGAAAAGGGTGTTTTTCGACCTATCTGAGATTCTTGAATCTGGTTGATTTTCTCTTGAACAGTGGAGTTTTGAAAACGTAACTTGATGTCACTGAGATCTTCGGACTCCCAGTTTGATGACCCATTTATACAGTTTTTAAGGGTTTCCAATTCAATTAAACGCTCGTCAGCAAAGGCAAGCAAACGAAGTACATCAGATGAGAGATGGTCTTTTTCATATTCAAGACTGTGGGGTAAATGATAGAGGGGAGCCGCATTTGATAAGGTAAGAGGGCCGTCTACGACTACAGACTTGATTTCGTTGACAAGAGAAATGACCTTATTGGGTTCTGATTTCCACGGATTTCTTCCGGAAATAACGCCCGCTATCAGTGCTTTATTCCCCATTCCATGAGATTTTAATTGGATCATGTTTTCTTGATTACTCACAAAGTCTAAGCCGATCCCTTTTACGGGCAGTGCTGTTACGATATCTTCAAAATGTGTGAGGCTCTCATAGTATGTGTTGACATGAATGTCTAAAGAAAGATCTTTTGTCATTAGTGAATAGGCTTCAATAAGAACATCCACTTCTTCCTTTGTCGTGTTTAAAACCAATGCAGGCTCGTTCAATAGAACCTTATTGGCGCCCTCAGCCTCTAACTCTTTTATAATCGTCCGATATAACTTAGCCACTTCCAGTACCCATTCCTTAAAATGAGGACTATCAGGCGCTTTAGTAGACTCTTTATTTCCATCATTGTGACATTTACTGAGATATATAAACGTAAAAGGGCCAATCATCACGGGCACGGTCTTGATGCCCAGCTGTTCTTTGGCTTCTTTATATTGTTTTAGAGGTGTATTCTCTGTAATTGTAAATGTGCCTGTTAGTTCAGGGACAATATAATGGTAATTGGTATCGAACCATTTGGTCATTTCGCATGCTATGGCATCTTTAGATCCCCTTGCCATGGCGAAATACTGATCTATGGTGTTTTCAATACCCTTGAAACGGTCTGGAATGACACCCAGCATTTGAGAGTGGTCTAACATTTGATCATAAAGTGAAAAGTCGCTAGAAGGTACCCAGTCAAGACCGGAGTCTAATTGTTTTTGGATACGAGCAAGACTTAAGCCTGAGACTTTTTTGATGAGCTCTTCTTGAGAAATGTCTCCTTTCCAGTAAGATTCAACTGTTTTTTTGAGTTCACGATTGGGTCCGATTTTCGGGTATCCAAATGCCATAGTTTGTGTGTTCATAATATTCTCCAGACTAATTATTTTTGATATAAATCGGGTGTATTATGACAGATTGCGAATCCTTCGTAAACTTTGATGTTTTTCAAGCCTCCTGGGGCTGACCTTTTTTAGGTCAGCCCATTTACGTGCTTATTATGTGATGGGCAGTTCTTTTACCTTTTGTTTCTCTGACTTTGGTAAATCAACTTTCAAGATACCATCTTCATACGTTGCTTTTGCAGCTTCAAAGTCCACTTCACCAACTGTAATCACTCTGCTAAATTCGCCGTATTGGATTTCACGATAGTGTGATGATTTTTCGTCATCTTTTGTGTCCGTTTTTTTCTGACCGCGAATACTGAGTTTACCGTCTTGATAGTTTATCTTAATGTCTTCTTTGTTGAGGCCGGGTAATTCGGCTGCTACATACACAGAAGTATCATCAGATTCGACATTCAGGCTGGGATACTGGTTCTGAGTGACGACAGAAGATGGATTAAACAATCGATCTAAGTCAAACACTGAATCCCATACACTGAGGGGATGGCATCCTCTTTTATCTAAAACTAAATGTGACATTTTCAAACCTCCTTTCATATTTTGATATACAATATACTGCAAGAAATGTGCCAAAAAGTGGCGTGAAGGAAGTGTTAAAAATTTATACAATAATAGGAAGATAACCGGTTAACATGTCAGGAATATTAATATTTAAGAATGAGCGGGTTTGTGGTTCCTGATTTTCCCAATGAGGATATTGAAATCACAGGGTTTTCCAACATAGTCATCAGCACCGTAATCCAATGCCTTGGCAATGCTCACAAAATTATCAAAAGCACTTAACATAATGAAGTAAATATTCTTTGTTTTTGCATCAGATTTGATTTGTTTTGCGAAATCACATCCGTCTACATCCGGCATACATAGATCAGATACAATAAAATCAGGGTGTTCATGTTTGCATATTTCAAGGGCTTCTTTACCGTCTCCCGCTGTTGTCACGTTATACCCCAAAGCGGAGAGCCTGCTTTTTAGGTAATCAATAAACGTTTTATCATCATCCACGATCAGAATGTGTTGATTCATGTCTTTGTATAGTATACGGCGAATGGAATCTGAATTGCAAATAATGCGTGAAAAATAAGAAGGGAGTTACTTAAAATATTCCTGGAGAGATTTTACCTCAATTTTTGTAGGATCAAACGTATTTATCGCATCAACGGTGGCGTGTATTCCTGGAAGGGTTGTGACATAAGGAACATGCTGAACCAATAACTGTTGTCTAATCTTCACTTCATCGGCTTCAACCGTTTTAAATGACGTGGTAATAAAGGCCAACTTTATTTCACAATTCATGATCAAATCCATCACCGTTTTACCGCCTTCCGATATTTTGTTGATTCGGGTGACAGCAAGGTGGTTCATTTCAAATATATCTGCAGTTCCATGCGTTGCCACAATACTAAACCCTTTGTTTATCAGTGCCTTAACAGTAGGAATCAAGGCGGATTTATGGCTATCAGACACACTAACAAATACAGTGCCTGATGTGGGGAGATACTGTCCGACGGCTGTTTGTGCTTTATGAAAGGCCAGTGGGAAGGTGGCGGCTATACCCATTGATTCGCCAGTTGATTTCATTTCTGGGGACAATAATATATCTGCACCCCTAAAACGATTGAAGGGAAGTGTGGCTTCTTTAACAGAAAAATGAGTAGGCACTACCTCAGTGAGGTTTAAATCAGAAATGATTTTGCCCATCAATATTTGTGTGGCTTTTTTTGCCCAAGGGATACCGGTTGCTTTACTTACAAATGGAACGGTTCGGGATGCTCTGGGATTGACTTCAATGACATAAAGAGTGTCATCTTTAACGGCGAACTGGATATTTAGAAGGCCCACGATATTCAATGCTTTAGCGAGCTTTTTTGTTGAGAGACGTATCTCTTGAATCATCGGTTCTCCTAATGTATATGGCGGAAGGGAACAGGCAGAGTCACCAGAATGGATGCCCGCCTCTTCAACATGTTCCATGATCCCTGCAATGATACAATCTGTTCCATCAGACAAGGCATCTACATCAATTTCTTTGGCATGTTCTAGGTATTTATCTATCAGGATAGGATGTTCAGGAGAGACTTCTTTCGCTTTGGTAATATATTGTTCGAGTTGTTTCTGGTTGTATACAATCTCCATGGATGCACCACCCAGTACAAACGACGGCCTTACCACGACTGGGTAGGATAATGTATTGGCAATAACAATGGATTCTTCTACAGATAAAGCGGTTCCATTTTGGGGTTGTAAAAGAGATAACTGATGCAAAAGCTTTTGAAACTTTTCACGATCTTCCGCTAAATGAATACTTTTAGTCGATGTCCCTAAAATTTTGACACCCGCATTTTCTAGCTTTGTTGCCAAATTAAGGGGTGTTTGGCCGCCAAACTGAATAATCACACCCAAAGGCTTTTCTCTTTCGTAAATATTGAGGACATCCTCAAAAGTAATGGGTTCAAAATACAGTTTATCTGAAATATCAAAATCTGTGGACACTGTTTCTGGATTCGAATTGACCATAATACTTTCAAAACCATCTTCTCTGAGCATCATAGATGCATGAACGCAGCAGTAATCAAACTCAATTCCCTGTCCAATGCGGTTGGGCCCGCTACCCAGTATCATGACTTTTTGTTTGTGACTGATCTGCCCTTCACTGGTTGTTTCATAGGTAGAGTAATAGTACGGTGTTTCAGCTTCGAATTCCGCAGCACACGTATCCACAAGACTATATGTGGGGCGGATTCCATTTTTTTCTCTAAAAGCCCTGATGTCGGCATCTGACTTTTTACCAAGAATGCGGGCTATTTGAGGGTCTGAAAATCCATATACTTTTGCTTTCCTGATGGATTCTGCATCAAATGTCATTATTTTGGCAAAGTCCACGATTTGTTTCAGCTGGTACAAAAACCATTTATCAATTTTGGTGATGTTATAAATATCTTCAATCGAACGGTCCGAGTCGAGTGCCTGCTTAATATAGAAAAGCCGAAATGGGTTTGGAGATGACATCATTTTATTGCAATCTTCATCAGACAGATTGGGGATTTCTTTTCCGTCAAAACCCAATCCAAAACGGTCGATTTCAAGAGATCGAATCCCTTTTTGTAATGCCTCTTTAAAGGTTCGTCCAATGGCCATTACTTCTCCCACTGCCATCATTGATGTTCCTAAATGGGGTTTGGTTTGAGGGAATTTTTCGAAATTGAATCGGGGTATTTTAACCACACAATAATCGAGGGCAGGTTCAAAGCATGCGGGTGTTTTTTTAGTGATGGCATTTAAAAGTATGTCTAATGTATATCCAACAGCAAGTTTTGCGGCAAATTTAGCGATAGGAAAGCCGGTAGCTTTTGATGCAAGGGCAGAGCTTCTGGACACTCTGGGGTTCATCTCTATCACCACAAGCTCCCCATTTTCAGGGTTCACTGCGAACTGAACATTTGAGCCGCCTGTCTCGACGCCAATTTCCCTCATAATCTTAATGGTTGCATCTCTCATCAGTTGATATTCTTTATCTGTTA
>JABSQL010000235.1 GCA_013215865.1 Candidatus Margulisiibacteriota bacterium | reverse complement strand
TTCCAGGACTGGTGGGATTCGGAGGTGCCAACACCGGCAGAGTTGCCGTTATATTGATTCTCACGCTCCCAAGCACGGGTTCCATGTACTCTCGAACGCTCGGCATCAACTTCATTTTCTCCACGCTGGTGGCCTAATTCATGGGAGGTTACCCCAATTAACTGGTCTGTATCCGTAACATTGGTGTGCTTGGCGTTTACGTAGGCATTCGGATTTTCACGATCGCTCATCCCCGCATTTCCGTCGTTCTTAGCGTAAATATGAACTTGTGAAGGTTTAATGCCAAGCTCCTTGGCGACATAGCCACCATATACGTTTAATGCTGCCTGATAGTGTTCCGGAGAATACTGATCCTTGTTATTTAGTATGTCTTTCACTAATGTTCCATCCTCAAGCACTGGAGCCTCCCGATGTATCCAGTTAACTGCTTCCCTTTGGGCCGTAGATTTGGCATAGTCAGAAAATGGGTCAACACCTTGGGTAATGCCAGATCCTATAGAATCTAGTAAATCATTTGTTGCATCACCTATTCTTTGGCCTGCTTTAAAAGCGTTAACTGGTAAAGAAGATACTTCAGAAGAAAAAATAGAAATAACTACTAAGCAAATTATTTGTTTTTTAAGATTGTTCATGTCTTGCTATACTCTCCTTTAAATATGTTTCAGTATATTTTTTTGGCCAGGGATTATGCCCCAAAGATCGTGCTTTCTGTAAATTCCTTTTGACTTGTATCAATAAAGAATTCAAGGATTTTCTTTGTAATTCGGTTGGCTCTACATTACAGCCAATCCGGCCAAGTTCAATCAAGGCCATTGACCTATAAATACCAGCTCTATTCGCAAAATTTTCAAAATGTTCCGGAAAATACTCTTGCGATAAATCATTAACATGTAAAGCCAATTCGAATTTCTTGTTCTGCTCATAAAATAAAAAGAGTTGCTCCATCATAATAATAATAATCTTTTTCTTGCTTACAGGCGTTAAATACACTCCGTCCTTAATCGCTTTTTTAGACATCAAAAAGTCTTTTTGATACATCTCATCTTCATACGTTAAGCCTAGATGGGTCGTTTCAATATTCCACCATTCATTTCCCATCTTAGTTTGAGCAATTAAATGTCTTGGTACAGTTGCTAATTCTGTTTGAATTCCGAAATTTTTGGCCATTACGTAGTATAGAATTGGCATTGACACACAATTTCCTCTCTTTGTATCAATATAGTATGTCAGCATACTTGATTTACTGCTTTTCTCTAAGACATTCTCATAATCATAACGATAAATTTCATAACCATTCCAAGGCCCTTTCTCATATAAAAACGCATGTAATTTGTAAATTCGGTGTCCCTTAATACGGCTTGCCTTATAGACCAACTCATCTATTTTTTTAAGATACTTGTCAACATCGACTGAGGGGTTAATAATCTTATCAATCGTTAGTTTAGCCCGAGCAATATCGATTTCGGACTCAGGTAATTTCAACATGGCCTCTACTTGGTTTAAAAGGCGTGTTTCATTGTCAAAGTTACACCCTGTCTGAAATAACAATATAAAGAGGATAAATATACCCTTTTTAATCATGTCACTATTGTCGCCCCATAACAATAATTTTTCAATCCTAAAATTTAAGCCCATCTACTTGAGTGATGTCTTTCGATACCGCCTTGACTTCGGAAAAGCCCAAAATGAATTGACAGATAAATCCATTTAACATCCCAAAGGGTGCTGAAATTTCTGAATAAATAAGAATGTGT
>JABSQL010000234.1 GCA_013215865.1 Candidatus Margulisiibacteriota bacterium | reverse complement strand
TTCAAATGGAGATATATATGATGGTGATTGGAAAGATGGCAAAAGGCATGGCAAAGGGGAATTCACTGTTTCAAATGGACATGTTTATGATGGTGATTGGAAAGATGGCAAAAGGCATGGCAAAGGGAAATTCACTTTTACAAATGGAAATATATATGATGGAGAATGGAAGGAAGGAGAAATGCATGGTAGAGGGAGACAGGCTATTATAGCGGATGGATATATATATGATGGGGACTTTAAAAATGGAAAAAAGGATGGAAATGGGAAAGAAATTATTAGAAATGATGGGGGTGAGTTTGTATATTTTGGAGAATATCGTCATGGTGAAAGGTACCTTGAGCATTACAGTCTTACTCTCCCCGTCCACGCTTTTTTTAATAAAAAACATGCTCTATAGAATAAACAGTGGGTAAAAATGAGGTTAAATAAGTAGGAACGAAAGTGACAGTGAGATTGAAAGCAAGGGAAACAGGGAAAAAAGATTGATAAAACCAAACCCTTAAATATCCCTTCAATGGGAGCATTGGTAAAAGTGGTATCAGATTGGTTAAAAATAGTGAGCTCAGATATGTGGGGTGCCGAAGGCTATTCATGTGCTTGATAGATTTGCGAGTGTGTCAATAATACTGTGTAAATTCAGAAATCAAATATTACTTAACACCTCCAATCTTTCATGAAAAAGGCTGTTTACCATCCTTTATTGTTCCCTTCTTTTTGTCTTCTATGGGATGGCTTGTTGGATATTATACATACCTAGAATTTAGGGCATCGAAAGAGTATTTCGATCTTGTAGTCCTTTTTATGGAAGAGTATGCGACAGGCTAATTTGCCACCAGCTTGAGGGCAAATTGGCGAGTCTAGTATCTTTTTCGGGAGGATACGTTTTCCAGGGGGCATTTTTTCGGGTAAAATGAGTTCCAAATGACTGAAAACAAACTTGATGCCTCATATGTGAAGACCCTTTCCGAGATTAAGAAAATCGTGCAAGTAGCTCGAATAAACGCTGCGGTTTCCGTGAACAAGAAAATGCTGATTTTATACTGGAAAATCGGTGAGATTGTAATGAATAAGCAGAAAAAAGAGGGATGGGGTACACAGATAACTCGCAGATTGTCGGATGACCTTCGTAGAGATTTATCAGATGCAAAAGGAATGTCTTATACGAATATCAGATATATGCTTCGATTTGCCAAAGAACATCCTGACTTGCTAGTTTGACACCTATTTTTTTAGAATTTCTATTTGTGTTTTTCTATAGAGTACATGAGGTCTAAGTAAACTACTCAATGCTATTTTTGGGTGATCAAAATCACTAGTTGCATCATAATGCAGTCCAATTTTTTCCATCACACGACGAGAAGCTCTATTATTGACAGTAGTGAATGAGATAATTTCGGTTAAGTTTAGTGTAGTGAATGCATATCTAAGAACAGCCATAGCTGCTTCGGTAGCATAGCCATTGTTCCAATGGTTTGAGCCAAGTCTCCATCCAATTTCAACAATAATATCTGATTTGCTCTTAAAGTTAGGAATATTGAATCCTGGAACATTCAATCCTACAAACCCAATAAATTCAGATGTTTCTTTTAATTCAACAGGAAACAATGTAAACCCATGTTTTTTGTAACAGGAGGAACAGGAATCAATTAGTTTTTGAGTTTCATCTAAATTTTGTGTGGAGGGAAAATATTTCATAACTTGTGGGTTGGCGTTAATTGCCAGCATGGGAGCAAGATCAGAAGGTCTCCACGTGCGTAGAATTACCCTCTTTGTAGATAAAATAATTTTATCCATACCAGCATCCAAAAACAGTGTTCATAAAACCCTCCGAAAAAACGAGAGTTTTTTTAAGTGTAAAAAGTGGTTGTATTTTGGTGTTCATAAAACTGTAGTATTATGAACGGTCATGAAGAATGTGGCAATATACGCAAGAGTCTCAACGCATGAGCAAGACCCTGATATGCAATTAATGGCATTAAGGGACTATGCAAAAAAACGTGATTTTCATATTTTTAATGAATACGTCGATATCATCTCAGGAAAAACAGAAACCAGAGAAAATTATGATCGGTTGTTTGCAAATGTTCGTAAACGAAAAATAGATATTGTGCTTGTATGGAGATTTGATCGGTTTGCGAGATCAACAAAGGCACTCATCATAGCTTTGGATGAGTTTAGTGGTTTGGGTGTTGATTTCATTTCATACCAAGAAAACATTGATACAACCTCTCCACTTGGAAGAGCTGTGTTTACTATTATTGCTGCAATTGCAGAGTTTGAAAAAGACATGATTGTTCAACGTGTTAAAGCGGGCCTTGAAAAGGCTAAATCTAAAGGACAACAATTGGGTCGTCGTCCAATTACGGAAGATCAGCAGACCACTATTCATTCACTGAGATCCAAAGGTCTCAGCATTCGACAAATTGCAAAAAAAGAAAAATTATCTGTTGGGGTCGTGTCAAAATATTTGAAAGTGGCTGCGTAGATGAGTACTCACATTAAAATTCTGAATAAAGTTGATATTAAGCTGTTTGAATCAGCACCCCAATTCAATGCATCAGAACGAAAAAAATACTTTTATTCGTCTGACTGGATCAACACCACCATCTCTGATTATGACACGGGTACAAACAAGGTAGTTTTTGTGCTGATGTTTGGCTATTTTCAAGCTACAAAGCGATTTGTGCCCATTAAATACTTTTCTAAAAAAGACATTGAATATGTCTCTAACCGACTTAATATTAAGCGAGAAAATATTAATTTTTCAGAATTAGACCGTCGGAACGTGAGCCGTTACCGAAAAGTTATTTTAGGTCACATTGGGTATTCTGCATTTGACTCTGAGTCAAAAAAACTGGTTATCAATGAGTGTCGACAGCTTGTCAAAAAACAAATAAAGCCAAAGTCTGTATTCTTGCTGTTAATCCAGTTCGTATTATCTAAACACATCGAAATTCCACGATATCATATGCTGTCAGAGATTATTACAAATGCATTTAATGTGTTTGAGAAATCTCTGGCTGAAAAAATTGACTCCTATTTGGAGCCGCATCATCGCGAACTTCTGGACACCCTTCTTGAGCGTGAAGACAACGATCTTCCAAAAACGGATGAAGGAAGGACCTTAAAACGATATAAATGGACGCTTTTAAAACGAATTAGCCAATCAACACGTGCTTCAAAAATCAAAGAAAACATTAAAGACCTGCATACCATTCAGGAAATTTTTGAGTCCGTCCAAGACGTTGTTAAAAAGATGGATTTATCGCCAACCATCATTCAATACTATGCCAATTGGGCTAAAAAAGCTCGCATTTTTCACATCGTGTCTAAATCAGAATGGAAACGACATTTGTATTTTTTGACATTTATTATTCACCAATATTATGTCTTGCAAGATGTATTAGTAGATACGTTACTCAGTTCCGTTCAGTCAGCTAAAAACTCATCTCTTCGTGAGCAAAAAGAACGATATTTTGAAAAAAGAAATGCCTTACAAAACACCATATCCGAGACGGCCAGCTACATTCGTAATGAAATATCAGTCAATTACACCACCATAGAAGAAAAATTAAAAGACTCTCATCTTTCCTATCAATCTCGTGTTGATGAAGCGCTATCCCTAATTGAAACTCGAAAAGAAATGAACAAGCGTATTAAGCATAAATTAGATGAATTGGAATCTGAGGCTGAAAGTACAATGAAACAAGACGAATACGCTATTTTGGAATCAAAATCACTTCAACTACAACGAAAAGTTTCACCTATTATTAAAAGGCTGTCTTTTAAAAAAGAGTCTTCAAATACAGCGATTATTGAGGCTGTTCACTATTTCCAAAACCATAAGGGAGAGATTGGAAAAGATGCACCTATCGATTTTTTAGAAGATGAACACAAAAAAGCAATTCTTGGTAAGAAAGATAAAATCAGAGTGTCGTTGTACAAAATATTTTTGTTTTTTGAGGTTGCCAATGCGATCAAATCTGGTGAGCTTAACTTGGTTCATTCGTATAAATACAAGCCGTTTGATACGTATCTTATTTCAAAACAATACTGGATTGATCATTATGATGAACTCATTGAAAAAGCAGGGCTAAAAAGTTTTAAAGACCCTGAAAAAGCGCTATCTAAGCTTGAAACGATTCTCAATACACAGTTTGAGGTAACCAACCAAAACATTTTGGATGACAAAAATAAATTTATAAAGTTCAACAAAAAGGAAGAGTTTTTTGTTGATACTCCAAAAGTTGAAAAAGACGTGGTAGATAACGTCGCTGAGTTATTCCCACAAGACAGATATGTTCAATTATTAGAGGTTTTATCTTCTATCGATCAACAAACTCATTTTTCAGACTCATTTGAACATTACAACCTTAAATACAACCGTGACAAACCAAAAGGAAAGATATTTTATGCAGGTGTGATGGGGTATGGGTGTAATATTGGGATCAAACGAATGTCAAAAATATCTCGAGGTATCGGTGAACACACACTTGATAACACCGTTAACTGGTATTTCTCACTCGAAAACTTATTAAGTGCCAACAACAAAATTCTAGAATTTATGGATAAATTGGAACTGGCAAACGAGTTTTTAAAAGATAAAGATAGCAATCATACAGCTAGCGATGGGAAAAAACGTGGTGTTGCTAGAGATTCTCTGTTTGCACAGTACTCATTCAAATATTTTGGCAGTGGTCAGGGTGTATCTATTTATACGTTCATCGATGAACGTCATTTATTGTTTCATTCTACGGTTATCAGCTCAGGTTTAAGGGAGGCCTCTTATGTGATTGACGGGTTGCTACACAATGACGTGGTGCAAAGTGGCATCCATTCAACCGATACACACGGATACACAGAGGCTATTTTTGGAGCGACACACCTATTGGGATTTTCCTTTGCACCACGAATTAAAAAGCTTGCAGATCAACAGCTTTATTCGTTTTTGAATAAGCTTAACTACGAAAAAAAAGGATACAAAATACTGCCTGATAGTAAAATTGATGTTCAACTTATCAAAGACAACTGGGATGACATTCTTCGCTTCATTGCCACACTCAAATTGAATGTTACAACAGCAGATCAACTTTTTAAGCGGCTCAACTCATATTCAAGGCAACATCCTTTATATCGTGCACTCAAGGAACTGGGGAAGATTGTCAAAACTATCTTTTTGTTGAAATATATTGATGATGTTGAACTCAGGCAATCCATTGAAAAACAACTGAATAAAGTTGAAAACTCAAATAAATTCTCTGATGCTGTCTTTTTTGCAAACAATCAAGAGTTTCAAGTAGAAACACAAGAAGAGCAAGAAATTATTGAACATTGCAAGCGGTTGATTGAAAATGCGATTATCTGTTGGAATTATTTATATTTGTCGCGAGTGATCGCCAATACCAAGGATATTTCAGAAAAACAACGCCTCATTGAGGCTATTAAAAATGGTTCTATTGTATTTTGGAAGCATATTAATGTCTTTGGCGAATATGATTTTACTGAAAATGCCTTCAAAAATTTTCAGGATTCCTCATTTCCCAAAAACGCAGAGTTAAAAGCAGCATGATTTTGGGAAAAATATTTTGACGAAAAATGGGTCGTTTTGAGGCTAAATAAGACTGTTTTTAGATCTCTTTGATACGACATTTCCCCTGTTTTTGCTATTTTACCCACTATTTGGCCACATTGTTGGATTTTCATTCATTAAAATTAATTGACGCAAATATCAACCGATTAATAGTTTACACATTTCCTGTTTATGTCTTGCTGCTAAACTCTATTATCGAAAAACGTCTACCTAAGTATAAAGATATGATTGTTTTTGCTTCAGTGCAAATTTTCTTATTTTTTGTGTTAGGAGGCATCGATTTATCTCTAACCTTTACAGATAAATTAGGCGCGTTATTAGCACTTTTAGCTGCGATAAGTTACTCCATATATATTGTTATTAATCAGCAAGTTGGAAAGAAAATAGGGAGTGTTTTGTTTACAACTTATGCGGTTTTGTTTTCTTTTGTTTTCATCAATATTCATTTTTTCTCTGTTTTTAAATCAGAAAATACACTCGCTTTCTTATCAGATAAAGCCTTCTTCATAATAGTTGTTATGGCAATATTTTGCACATTTCTTCCATTACTATTAATTTCAGAGGGGATAAAAAGAATAGGAGCGGCTAGGTTCTCTATAATTAATGCTTCTGGTCCAGTGGTGACCATATTATTTGCCTTTGTATTTTTATCAGAAACTATGACTATTCAACAAATGATTGGAGCAGTATCCGTTGTCGGAATCCTGTATATTTCGGAAAAAAGTAAAATTAAAGCTTCTACTTAATCCTTATATTACATTTCCGCACCATTTTGCCTAGGACCCTTGAATCTGCTCCGAATCAAAGTAGAAGAAAGCGATGTCATACTTGTTACAAAATTAGATAGACTAGGTCGGGATACTGCTGACATGATCCTTTTAATAAAGGAGTTTGATAAAATTGGTGTTTCTATACGGTTTTTGGATG